>DVLN01000119.1 GCA_018715465.1 Candidatus Faecivivens stercorigallinarum
TTCAGCATAACAGAAAGTACTCTCCCCTTCAAGTAGTTTTACAAAATCTAAGATGATTTCGGCAAAAATTAAGCAGTGTCTACTGCATAAACAAAAATCCCGGCCTGAAAAGACCGGGATATCACCATTATTCAGCGTATTTTGCTTTGAGTTTTTCCACAATCATATGGGCACACTTGTTGACATCACCGCAGCCAAGGGTCAAAATCAAGTCACCCGGCTGGGCATTGGCAACCACATAATCCGAAATATCCGGGAACTCCGGGAACCAAACACAGCCGGGAATCTTTTCCGCCAGCTGGGCGGTATAAACGCCATCCGTATTCTTCTCACGGGAGCCCATAATTTCCGACAGGACAACCTTGTCAGCATGGGAAAGAACCCGTGCAAAATCATCCATCAGCATTTTGGTACGGGAATAGGTAAACGGCTGGTGAACTGCCCAGACCCGTTTGAACGGCAGTGCCCGCGCCGCTTTCAGTGTTGCTTCGATCTCAGTCGGATGGTGGCCGTAATCGTCTGCTACCGTGATATCATTGATTTCAGCCAGTACCTCAAACCGGCGTCCTGCTCCATGGAACGCATCAATTCCAGCCGCGCACTCTTCCGGCGTGACACCGGCAGTCATGGCAGCTGCACAGGCAGCAATCGCATTGAGGATATTATGGTCGCCGGGTACGTGCATTTTGATATGGGTCAGCGTCTTGCCATGATAGCAAAGGTCAAACTCGGTGTTGACGCCGCCCGGATGGACGATATTTTCCGGGTAATAATCGTTTTTCGGATGTACGCCGAAGGTGATCAGCCGGTCTTCCATTCCAGCAATCGCCATCATCGTATTGGCATCATCACCGTTTGCAATAATGCACTTAGTCGCCATCGACGCAAATTTACGGAAGGAATGGATCAGGTTTTCCATCGTTTTGAAGTAATCGAGATGGTCGGCGTCAATATTCAGAATCACCGCAACATCTGGATGGAGTTTCAGAAAAGTATCGACAAATTCACATGACTCGCAGACCATATGCTGCGTTTTGCCGGCTCTCCCGCTGCCGCCGATTGCAGGCAGTTTGCCGCCGATGACACAGGTCGGGTCCTTTCCGGCATCCAGCATAATCTGGGTCAGCATAGAGGTTGTGGTCGTCTTGCCATGGGTACCGCTGACGCAGAGCGCATCCGAAAAGTGGGAGGTAATTTCGCCCAGAATAACACTCCGTTCAACGGTTGGAATACCGCTGGCGCGCGCCGCAACCAATTCAGGGTTATCCGCCATAATGGCCGCCGAATAAACAATCAGGTCAGCACCTTCAATATTCTCCGCCCGCTGGCCGAGGGTGACATGAATGCCCATCTCCCTCACCTTTTGGAGGGTATCGGTCTCATTATTGTCCGAACCAGTGATATAAAAACCCTTTTCATGCAGAATCTGTGCCATCGGATACATTCCGCTGCCACCAATTCCGATAAAATGCAGATGATTCTTTCCATCAAGATACATAAGATCATTCCCTTCTATATACAGCCCGGTCAACCCGGGAAATACACATTTTTACCGTCAGTTATTGCCGCTCCGTTCGGTCATAGCCACAATCTGGGCACGCAGAACCGCGTGTTCCGGTGCCATCAGATCAGGGTCCGCCTCCAGCAGCGCAATTCCTGCCGCCTGCGCCTCCGCAAACAGGGCGGTATCCTCCAGCACGTCGCTGATGCCCAGCGATGGGACACCATGCTGCCGGTATCCAAAAAAGTCGCCCGCTCCCCGGAGCTTCAAATCCTCTTTGGAGATCACAAACCCGTCGCAGGTCTCTTTCATGACCGAAAGGCGTTTGCGGTTATCCTCGCCGTCGTTATCCGACAGCAGGATGCAGGTCGATTTTTTGCTGCCGCGTCCGACCCGCCCCCTCAGCTGATGCAGCTGGGAAAGGCCAAACCGTTCGGCATTTTCAATCATGATGATCGTCGCGTTGGGGACGTCAACGCCGACTTCGACAACTGTCGTCGCGACCAGCAGCTGAATCTCTCCCGAAGCAAACCGCGCCATGACCTGGTCTTTTTCATCCGATTTCATCCGTCCATGCAGCAGGCCGACCGTATAGCCTTTAAATGCAGTTTCCTGTAACTGCCGGGCATAATCGACAGCCGCCGTCATACTGCCGGACGGGTCATTCTCTTCAATCAGCGGGCAGACGATATATCCCTGCTCTCCGCGTGCGAGATGATCGCGGATATATCCCAGCGCCCGTTCCCGTTTATCCGAGTGGATTGAAAAGGTTTCGATTGGCTGGCGGCCCTTGGGCAGCTCGTCAATGACCGACAGATCCAGGTCACCATATACAATCAGCGCCAGCGTCCGGGGAATCGGGGTTGCGGACATGACCAGCACATGGGGATTTTCCCCTTTTTCACCCAGCCGCTGCCGCTGTGCAACGCCGAACCGGTGCTGTTCATCGGTAATAACCAGCCCGAGCCTGTCAAAAACCGTCGCCTGCTGGACCAAAGCATGGGTACCGACCACCACGTCAATTTCTCCGGCGGCGATTTTTTCCCGCATCAGCGTTTTCTGCTTTGGTGTAAGGGAACCGGACAGCAGTCCAATCCGAATCCCCAGTGGTTCAAGATACCGGCGCAGTGTTGCTTCATGCTGAGAAGCAAGGATTTCAGTCGGTGCCATCAGCGCCGCCTGATACCCGCTTTTGACAATTGCATAGGCGGAAGCCGCCGCGACCATCGTTTTACCGGAACCGACGTCCCCCTGTACCAGGCGATTCATCGGATAGCGGGACGACATATCCAGCAAAATCTCCCCGATCACCCGTTTCTGTGCTCCGGTCAGCTGGTAAGGCAGACTTTGCAGGAAAGGACGCAGGTCGGGACGCTTCACCCGGACTTCCGTCTCCCGCCGCTGTCTTCCTTTGAGCAGCTTCAGCCCAACGGTCAGCCGGAGCAGCTCTTCAAAGGAAAGCCGACGCTTTGCAGCATCCAGCTGCATCTGACCCTCGGGAAAATGGATCTGACAGATTGCCGCCTGGAAGGAGATCAGCCGGTGTTCCTTTCGGATTTCTTCCGGCAGCGGGTCGGGCATATCGGGCAGAAAATGTTCGATCGCGTCCTTAACATTGGTCTGCACCATCTTGCTGGTCAGCCCCTCGGTCAGCGAATAGACCGGGCGGAGGATATCCGCCTCTTCCGCCGGAAGCCAGGCCGACAGGGTCAGGCCATAAGCAGCGCCGGTGCGGGTCCATTTCCCGGCAAAGACATAATCCTCCCCCGGACGCATCCCGTAATAGATGTATTCATTATTAAAAATGGTGACAACAAAATTATGCAGTCCGTCCGTCGCCTGCAATTTGTACAACACCATCCCCTTTCGGATTGGGGCCGGCGGAAATTTACGCAAAATCTTTCCGGCAACCACGACATTTTCGCCGCCCACACACTGATCAACTGTCTTCGGAGAAGTAAAATCCTGATAACTACGGGGATAAAACGCCAGCAGCTGTTCAACTGTCTGAATACCCAGTTTCAGATACAGCGCTTCCCTCTTTGGGCCAACGTTTTTCAACCGGGTAACAGGAGTCGCAGGCAGCAGTGTTTCAGCTGCATTTTGCTGCTGTGATGTTTCTGTTTCCTGTCTGGAATACATTTCCACTCCTGTCACTCCTTTCCCAGCCCCCACCCAAAAACACGGATTCTACGGGCAATTTCAGGGGCATTCTGCTTTTCCATCCAGCTCCGGTTCAAATTGGCGTCGCCGGTAAGTTTTCCCATCCGCTTGAGACCGGGGAAAAATTGTGTTAGCATATGCTTATCCTTCCTGGATATCCAGACGAAAAATGTACGGCAGAGCACTTTTGTGTCCACCGCAAAGATATTCTGTCTGGTTATTGAGATATTATACCACATTTTTTATCCGGTGAACAGCCCCGGAAGGAGCTGAAAGATGAAAGGATTGACGCAAAGTGAAACAACAAACAGGCAAGGTCGCCCTGCTGCTGACCTTTATGCTCAGCCTGCTCCTGCTGCTTCCAACTTCCGTATCCGCGAACTACCGCTGGGGCAGCACGGGCAACGCCGTCTACAATTTACAGACCAATCTGTATGGGTTGGGTTATGGCTGTACCCCAGACGGGATTTTTGGGCAGAAAACCCATTCAGCCGTCATCTGGTACCAGTCCAACAACGGGCTGTCGGTTGACGGAATTGCCGGGCAGAAGACCCTGGCAAAAATCAAAGAGGATGTGACCGATGTTCAGCAAAAGCTGAATGACCTGGGTTATAATGCCGGAAAAGCCGATGGAATTTTCGGTCCAACGACCCGGGCGGCCGTAAAGTCTTTCCAGTCTGACTACAACCTGACCGCTGACGGCATTGCCGGCAGCAAAACCCGCGCGGCACTTGCAACCGCATCTGTAAAAGATGAAGACAATGAAACCAGCCCTGATACCGGTACTACAGATGATCTTGCACAGCTGCGGCAGTACATCAAAAACAACTGGATCAGCCCTATCCGGGCATCCTACCTGCCGATTACCGGCGGACGTGCCTTTGGCTACACCCGCAGTGATGGCAGACAGCATGCAGGTATCGACTTCTATGTAGAAAACGGAGCCGGTACGCCAGTGTACGCAATGACCGATGGAACTGTCACTGCCACCAGCACAACTTTTTATGCGGGAACCGGAGCCGTAACTGTTAAAAATGCTGACGGAACCGTCCTGCGGTACGGAGAGATCACCCCGGCAGTCAAATACGGTGCCACCGTTAAAAAAGGTCAGGTAATTGGATACCTCGCTAAAAACAACAATGATGGCGGTACAATGCTCCATCTTGAGCTTTACCGCGGTGACGCGGAAGGGGTGCTGACCCGTGTCAATACCGAATACTGGTATGTAAAGGGCAATTACAACCGCCGCTCCGACCTGCTCAACCCGACAGAAATGGGAATCAAATAATTTTTTAACAGGGCGCATCGTTTGAAAAGCGATGCGCCTTTTTATACCAATGAAATTCCCCGGGAAATTCCCTGGGAATTTTATTGAAGATATGACATTTGTCATATTAAAGTCTGTCTTGATTCTGGTATACTGTATCCAGGAATCAAAGAAATGAGGCTTTTGAATGGAAAATGAACTCTTTGAAAATACGCCGGTCAACAAGGCGTTTTTCCAGTTGTCCCTGCCGCTGGTCTTCAGCATGATCGTCACGATGATCTACAATCTGGCAGATACTTATTTTATCGCCGCAACCGGCGATACCAACCTGGTGGCAGGTGTTTCGCTCTGTGCACCCATCTTCACACTGCTGATGGCATTCGGCAATATCTTCGGTCAGGGCGGCACCTCGCTGATCTCCCGTCTACTCGGACAGAAAGACCTTCGGAGTGTGCGGCATGTCAGTTCCTTCTGCTTTTACGGTGCAATCCTCTGCGGGGTGCTGGTTGGGGCTTTGATGTTTATTTTCTCGGGGACAATGCTGAAACTACTGGGCGCAAACAACGATACCTTCACCCATGCTTTCAATTACTATATTGTGCTGGCAATCGGCGCACCATTCACCGTCCTGTCCTTTATCCCATCCAATCTGCTGCGTGCGGAAGGGCTTTCCAAGGAGTCGATGATCGGTACGATCAGCGGAGCGGTCCTGAACATCATCCTCGACCCGATTTTGATTTCAGTCTTCAAGATGGGCTCAATGGGGGCGGCTGTCGCGACCGTCGCCGGGTACATCTTCTCGGACATCTACTTTATCTTCATCATTCTGCGCAAAAGCCGTCAGCTGTCTCTGCTGCCTGGAGAATTCAAAATCCCGGGTGCTCATATCCTCCAGATCTTCGGCATCGGCATTCCGGCGGCCATCACCAACATCTGCTCCAGCATCTGCCTGGTGCTGACCAACCAGTTCCTTCTCCCCTACGGCAATGAAAAAATCGCCGCGATGGGTATTGTTCTCAAGGTCACAATGGTCGCTCAGCTGATCATGACCGGCTTTGCATTTGGCGGCCAGCCGCTGATCGGATATTTTTACGGAGCAAAAAAACACGAACGGATGCGCCAGCTGCTCCGCTTTACCTTCAGTTTTATCACCATTCTTTCGCTGGTACTCACCGCCATCTTTTTCGTTGCCGCGCCGGTCATCCTGAAAGGATTTATGGATTCGGAAGAAATCATCTCAATCGGTACGGTCATGCTGCGGTGGCAGGTTGCTTCCACTCTGATGGCCGCGCTGGTTCAGCTGTTCACCATCTATTTCCAGTCGACCGGCAGAATGACCGGCTCCTTCCTGCTCTCGATCAGCCGTCAGGGAGTCGTCTTCATCCTTGTACTGGTTGTGATGGCAAATATTGCTGGTCTGAACGGTATTATCACCGCCCAGTTTGCGGCTGACCTGATTAGCGTAGTACTGGGAGGACTGCTCTTTTATAAACAGCTGTACGCCGAACTGGTCGGGAAAGCAAAAAAATAAACTCTATAATCGAAAAACGGATATCCGGCATCAACCCGGGTATCCGTTTTTTGGTGATGTAAATTTTTAAAAGGAGAAAATGTACTTAATACCGGCTTCCCGTGGAATAATAATCTCCCGCCAGTTCAAGATAAAAGATCGCCTCGGACGCACAGGTATAAGGCGTCAGCCATAAATACCCAATCCCACAGGTCAGCGCACACAGCAGCGACCAGCCGATAAACGAAATATCCAAACAGAACAGCCGCAGCTTATGTCCCCGCATCATCCGCCAGGACTCGCTGAGTGCTTGCCATCCGCCGCACTCAGGATGTTCCGCCAGGATGTACGGTGCCATCCGAAAACCATAGCTCAGCAGGATACCCGGAACGATCAGCAGCATAAACCCGACAAATACCAGAACCGACCGCAGCAGGTGCATCACCAGACAGGTTCCCCAACGGCCAAACTCATGGAACAGATCGGAAAAACCGGCCGCCGAACCATTGACCAGCTTCATATTATACCGGGCATATCCCGTCTCGATTACCCCGCCGAGAATCAGTGACACAATCAACCAGGCAACCCCAATGATCAAAAGGAGTGCCAGGACTCCTGCGGCCAGCCCGCCGGTCAGCAGATGCATCAGCCATTCGATACCGTTTGCATCCTCCGGCATATGGTCAAACTGGGAAGACAGGCTGTTGGTGTCCAGATTGATATTCATTCGAAACGCAGACGAGCTGCCCAAATTGATATTGCCGCAAAGCAAACTGGCAACCAGTCCGACCAGAACTGCTTCCGTCCATCTTCCTCTGAGCATACTACGGGCAGCCGCCCGATACTCAGACGCATACAACAGTTTCATATACAACATCCTTTCCTTAAAAAGATCTG
>DVLN01000120.1 GCA_018715465.1 Candidatus Faecivivens stercorigallinarum
CCAGATGATGAATATGACCGCCTGATGCGTCAGCTGCGGGCGGAAGAAGAAGCGCACCCTGACTGGATTGTTCCCGATTCACCGACACAACGAGTCGGTGATATGATCTATACAACCTTTGATAAGGTCACCCATACAGTTCAGATGGGTTCTTTGCAGGATGTTTTCAGCGAAGAAGAACTCTGGGCTTTCCATGACCGCTGTCTTCAGGTAAATGAACATCCATCCTATACCGTTGAACCGAAAATCGACGGCTTGTCGGTTTCACTTGAATACCGGAATGGACTGTTTGTCCGCGGCTCAACCAGAGGCAACGGTTTTGTCGGCGAAGACGTGACAATGAACCTGGCGACAATTCAGGACATTCCTAAAAAGCTGAGCCGACCGCTCCCGTATCTGGAGGTACGCGGGGAGGTATATATGCCGTTATCAGTATTCAAAGAGCTGGTCACCCGACAGATTGAAAACGAGGAAGAACCCTTCAAAAATCCTCGTAACGCTGCAGCAGGCGGTCTGCGACAGAAAGATCCGAAAATCACGGCGGCAAGACGGCTGTCGGTTTTTATCTTCAATATTCAGCAGATAGAGGGCGAAAGCGTTCAGACGCATGCCGAAGGATTGAAACTTCTCCAGTCACTTGGCTTCAAGGTGATCCCGGAATTTCCGGTCTATACTGATTTTGCTGATGTCATTGAGGATATCCATGGTATCGACCAGCGACGGCATCAAAATGATTTTGATATCGACGGTGCGGTGGTCAAAATCAATAATCTCGCGTTGCGGGAAACACTCGGCGCAACTGTTAAATTTCCCAAATGGGCGGTCGCTTTCAAGTATCCGCCGGAAGAAAAGGAAACGGTATTGCGCAATATCGAAATTCAAGTCGGACGAACCGGCGCATTGACACCGACAGCAGTTTTTGACAGTGTGACGCTCGCGGGCACTTCGGTCAGCCGTGCGACACTGCATAATCAGGACTTTATATCCGAAAAGGACATCCGCATTGGTGATACCATCCTAGTTCGCAAGGCTGGGGAAATTATCCCGGAAGTTTTGAAGGTTGTACGGCATGGAGATGGCGAACCGTTCCGAATTCCGTCCCACTGTCCGGTTTGTGGCAGTGAAACAGTGCGTGATGAGGACGAAGCGGTGATCCGCTGCATTAATCCCGCATGTCCTGCAACTATTAAACGAAGTATTGTCCACTTTGCCAGCCGGAATGCGATGGATATTGAAGGACTGGGTCCTGCAATGGTTGATCTGCTGGTCGATAACGGGCTGATTCATTCGGTAGCCGATCTGTACGAGCTCAGTCCTGAACAGCTAACAGGTTTTGAGCGGGTTGGCGAGATTTCTGCCGCTAACCTTACCACTGCGATTGCTGCCAGTAAAGGGCGTGGGTTGGCAAGGCTGCTGTTCGGATTGGGTATCCGCAATGTCGGTGAAAAAGCTGCTCAGCTGATCGCCGCTCACTTTGGCTCAATGGAAAAACTGCTGAGCGCTACAAAAGATGATATCTGGCAGAAAAAGGAAAATATTATTCCCGGTGTTGGTGAAGTAATTGCAGACAGCCTGCTGGAATATTTCGGTCGGGAAGAAACCAGAAAGCTGGCAGCTCATTTTGAGCGGGTTGGCGTCAAAATGACCGAAGATGTTGTGGAAAAAGGAACTGTGCTTTCGGGACTGACTTTTGTCCTGACTGGTACGCTTCCCAGTCTTACCCGAAAACAGGCCGCTGATCTGATTGAACAAAACGGCGGCAAGGTTACGTCCTCGGTTTCCAAAAAGACCAGCTATCTGCTGGCAGGTGAGGATGCCGGCAGCAAACTGACCAAGGCGCAGCAGTTGGGAATTACCATCCTGACCGAACAGGAATTTCTTGCGATGATCCCATCTGACGGTCAAACGTCATGATGAACATGTAATATAAATGGCAGAAAGGATAAAAAGTATGGATATGGATATCAAACGGCTTGCCAAACTGGCTAAGCTGAAATTTACCCCTGAAGAGGAAGAAAAATATGCGGCTCAGATGGCCAGCATCGTGGCAATGGTGGAAAAATTGCCTGATCTGGATGCATCCGGTCCGCTGATCGACCCGGATAACCCGATGGGGTTCCGCAAGGATGAGGTTGCACAGAACTACCGCCGTGACGAACTGATCGCCAATGCACCTGAGGTACAGGCTGGCTGTATCGTCGTCCCCAAAACTGTAGCGGAAGAATAAACCGCCCTGACGGCGGACTTGCTCCGGCAGAATGGCTGGAGCCAAAAAGAAAGGAATGAATATCAATATGGAACTTTATCGCCTGACAGCGGCTGAACTGTCCCGGATGATCCGCAATAAAGAGGTTTCCAGTACTGAGGTAACTAAATCGGTCTTTTCTCGCATTAAAGAAAAGGAAAACGAGATTGAAGCATATGTGACCCTGAATGAAGAAGGCGCTCTGAAGAAAGCCGCTGAGGTGGATGAAAAAATCGCCCGCGGCGAGAACCTTTCCAGTCTGGCTGGCATCCCGGTCGGCATCAAGGATAATATCTGCACCAAGGGACTGCGGACTACTTGTTCTTCCAAGATGCTGTCCAACTTTGTACCGCCTTATAACGCAACAGTTATCAACAAACTGGAAGCCGCTGACTTTGTCTGCACTGGTAAACTCAACATGGATGAGTTTGCAATGGGCTCTTCCACCGAAACCAGCTTCTTTAAAAAGACCAAAAACCCCTTTGATACCACCCGCGTTCCCGGTGGCTCGTCCGGCGGTTCCGCTGCGTCTGTTGCCAGCGGTGAAGCAATTGTCGCTCTGGGCAGTGATACCGGCGGTTCTATCCGTCAGCCTGCTTCCTTCTGTGGCGTTGTCGGTATGAAGCCTACTTATGGCAGTGTATCCCGCTTTGGTCTGGTTGCGTTTGCTTCTTCACTTGACCAGATTGGACCGTTCGGCCGCAGTGTCGAAGACGTTGCGATGTTGACCAGCATTATCTGCGGCAAAGATCCGATGGATACAACCTCTGTACGCAGAGAATATCCCCGTTTTGAGGATAACCTGTCTGCCGATGTAAAGGGACTGCGTATCGGTATTCCCGAGGTATATTTTGGGCAGGGTGTAACCGAAGAGGTCCGTCAGTCGGTTATGAAAACTGCTCATCAATATGAACAGATGGGCGCTGTGCTGGTCCCGGTAGAACTGCCGCAGCCTGACTACGCACTGGCGGCTTACTATATTATTGCCTGTGCAGAAGCATCCTCCAACCTGGCACGGTTTGACGGCGTCAAATATGGCTACCGCAGCCCCAATTTTACTTCACTGGAAGACCTGTATGAAAATACCCGCAGCGAAGGCTTTGGCGAAGAGGTCAAACGCCGGATTATGCTGGGTACCTATGTGTTGTCCTCCGGCTATTACGATGCTTACTATAAAAAGGCCAAGTTCACCCAGAACCTGATGCAAGATATGTTCCGCAAAGCATTTACTCAGGCAGATGTCATTCTCTGTCCGACCGCTCCTGACACCGCATTCAAATTTGGTGAAAACAGCGACGATCAAGTCAAGATGTACATGAACGATATTCTGACAGTTACCGTCAACATCGTAGGGCTTCCCGCAATCAGCATTCCCTGTGGCTTTGACAGCAAGGGACTTCCGATCGGATGCCAGCTGATCGGCGATAAGTTCAGTGAACAGCTGCTGCTGAATACAGCTTTTGCCTATGAAAAAGCGGTCGGCGGGTTTGATCTTTCCCGTACGCTTGTCTGAGAAAGGATGGACTTGACAAATGGATACCAGAGGATATGAGATGATTGTGGGCCTGGAGGTCCACTGTGAGCTGAATACCAAAACCAAAATTTACTGCTCCTGCCGCAACTCATTTGGCGCTGAGGTAAACTCCCAGTGCTGCCCGGTCTGCATGGGGATGCCGGGAACGCTGCCGACTTTGAATGAAAAGGTCGTCGATTACGCGGTCAAAATGGGTTATGCACTGAACTGCTCGATTAACCCGATCAGTAAGCAGGACCGTAAAAACTATTTTTATCCCGACCTGCCGAAAGCTTACCAGATCAGCCAGTTTGATATTCCGCTGTGTGAAAACGGCCATCTGGACATTCTGGTCGACGGTAAGGAAAAGAGAATCGGCATTACCCGTATTCATATCGAGGAAGACGCAGGCAAACTGATTCATGATGAGAGCTTTGCCGGAACGCTGGTTGACTTCAACCGCTGCGGCGTTCCGCTGATCGAGATTGTTTCGGAGCCGGACCTGCGCAGCTCGGCCGAAGCCAAGGCTTACCTTGATACCATCCGCGAAATTGTTATCTACCTTGGCATCTCGGATGGTAAGATGCAGGAAGGCTCTATCCGTTGTGATATCAACGTTTCGGTACACAAACCGGGCGAACCTTTCGGAACCCGTGTTGAGATGAAAAACGTCAATACCTTCAGCGGTGCGGTTCGTGCAATTGAATATGAAGCTGCACGTCAGATTGAAGTGCTGGAAAATGGCGGTACCATTTCCCAGGAAACCAGACGCTGGGATGACCTCAAGAACTGCAACTTCCTGCTCCGTTCCAAGGAGGACGCACAGGATTACCGTTACTTCCCGGAACCCGACCTGTCGACAATCGTTCTGGATGAAGAGCATCTGGAAGAGTTGAAAGCTTCTATTCCTGAACTGCCCAATAAGAAGGTTGTCCGCTATATGCAGACTTTATCCATCCCGGAAGAGGATGCACGTCTGTTGGTTGAGTCGATTGAAAAAGCAGCTTACTTTGAGGAAATCATCGCTGCTGGCAAGATTGTTCCCAAAGATGCCGCCAACTGGGTTCTCGGTGCGATTTCTCGTGTCATCAATGAAACCGGCAAATCAATTGCAGAAATCGGAATTCCTGCGGCTCATATGGCTAAGCTGATTGAAATGCTGGAAAAGAAGGAAATCTCCAGCTCGGCAGGCAGCACGGTGTTTGAAGAAATGCTTCATTCTGATAAAGCACCGGCTGATATTGTGGCAGAGAAGGGACTTGCACAGGTTTCTGACCAGAATGTTCTACAGCAGATCGTCGATCAGGTTGCAGCTGCAAACCAGAAGTCAATTGATGACTACCGCGGTGGCAAGACCAATGCGCT
>DVLN01000012.1 GCA_018715465.1 Candidatus Faecivivens stercorigallinarum
GTGCATTTATGATTATTTACCAATATTCTGATCAAATATGAAAATCTATTGAAAAGTATTTTGGAATTTATTATAATATGTATATACTTTTATTCCTGTTAGAATAAAAAATTAGGCATGAATTAAATCATATTTGCGTACTTTCAGAAAGGAATGACAATATGCAGATTTCCAAAATGCGTGTCAATCATATTGAAAATCCGCTTGGGTTTGCAACTGACCTGCTGACCTTCTCCTGGGTCGTCAGCTCGACCGGCAAAAAACAGACCGGTGCCCGGGTTGAGATTGCCGCTGATCCTGATTTTAAGCAGATCCTCTCGGATTCGGGAATGCGGGAAGATATTTCCGGCATTGCTTATAACCCGGAGATTGCTCTTGCTCCCCGTACCCGTTATTACTGGCGGGTAACGGTACAGGCAGATAACGGTGACAGCTGTACTTCGGATACCGCCTGGTTTGAAACCGGCAAGCGGGATGAAGAATGGACTGCGCAGTGGATTGCTGCGCCGTTTGACCAAGAGATCTCTCCGCTGGCTAAGACGGTTTTCTCCGGTAAGGATGTCGTATCGGCCAGAGTATACCTCTGCGGGCTGGGCAGCTACGAGCTGTATATGAATGGCGAAAAGATTTCAGGCGATCTGCTTGCCCCTGGCCATCACAGCTATGATTTGTGGCTTCAGTCGTTTGCCTATGATATCACTCCTTTTATCAAGGAAGAAAACGCGCTTGGCGCCATGCTGTCAGCTGCATGGTACAAGGGACGCTTTGGATTTGACGGAGGATTTACCAATATCTATGGTGACCGGATGCGGATGATCGCCGAGATTCATCTGAAGTATGCCGATGGAAGCGAAAAGGTAATTCCGACCGACAGTGACTGGCTGTGCAAACCGTCTGCTGTTGTGAAAAGCTCGATCTATTACGGCGAGGATTTTGACGCGCGGCTGTACGACCCGAATTGGGCGCTGCTGGGGGGCGAAGGCTGGGTAAAGGCTGAGGTGGTTGAAAATGACTTGGGCGAGCTGCATGACCGCTACAGCTTGCCGGTTCTGGTGCACGAACAGTTTGCACCGGTTGAGGTAATTGGTACCGTTAAAGGTGAGAAGGTATTGGATTTCGGTCAGAATATGACCGGCTGGGTCGAGATGGACCTTCCGGCAATGAAGCCGGGAAGCAAGGTTGTCCTTTATTACAGCGAGATCATGCAGGACGGCTGCTTCTACCGGGATAACCTCCGTACCGCTGAATGTCAGTATACCTATATTTCGGACGGCAAGCCTGCGCATGTCCGCCCCCATGGTACTTATTTTGGGTTCCGTTTTGTCAAGGTTGAAGGAGTTGACCCCGAAAAGGTGACCTTTACCGGATGTGCGATCCATTCGGATATCGAGCGCACCGGATGGATTGAGACGGATGACCCCCGTCTCAACCGGCTGGTGCTCAATGCTCTCTGGGGACAGAAGGGCAACTTCCTGGATGTTCCGACCGACTGCCCGCAGCGTGATGAACGGATGGGCTGGACAGGTGATGCGCAGATTTTTGCGGGGACTGCCTGCTTCAATATGTACACTCCGGCGTTTTACGCAAAATATATGGAAGACCTGATGCGGGAACAGAAACCGCTTGAGGGCGGCATCCCGTTTGTCATCCCGGTTATCAAACCCAAATCAAAATCCAATGCAGACGGTGCCCCGAATATGTTTGCAATGAACCACTCTTCTACCGCATGGGGGGACGTCGCCTGCGTACTGCCCTGGACACTGTACAGCTATTACGGCGACAAGGAGATGCTCAGACGGCATTATCCCGCGATGAAGGGCTGGGTCGATTATATTCGCCGCCAGGATGAACAGAATGGCGGCAAACGTCTGTGGCAGACCGGGTTCCATTTTGCCGACTGGCTGGCACTGGATAACTATAAAGATCCTGATTCTCCTGTCGGTGCAACCGATGCCTATTATATTGCGTCGGCCTATTATTCCTACTCCGCTTCGCTGGCTGCAAAAGCTGCAAAAGTGCTTGGACTTGAGCAGGACGCTGCAGAATATCAGAAGCTGTCGGATGAAGTACGTGCCGCAATGCTGAAAGAGTACTTCACCCCCAACGGCCTGTGTGCGATCAATACCCAGACGGCGCGTGTTGTCGCCCTCTATTTCGGCATTGTCCCCGAAGAGATGCAGGCGCGTCAGCTGGAAGACTTGAAAGGACTGCTGCGCGTTCCGATGGATCATCGCGCAATGATGGCTGGGGAAAAAGCACCCTATCCGCCCAAAGTCGAACTGACCACCGGTTTTGTTGGGACGCCTTATCTCTGCCCGGCTCTGTCTCGGTTCGGAGATCTGATGGACGCTTACAGCTTATTGCTGAAGACCGATTATCCCAGCTGGCTGTATGAAGTTTCGATGGGTGCAACCACCGTATGGGAACGCTGGAACTCGGTGCTGCCGGACGGACACATCAGCGGTACCGGCATGAATTCGCTCAACCATTACGCTTACGGTTCAATTGTAGAGTGGATGTACCGGTATATGTGCGGGTTGAATGAGACGGAACCTGGATTTAAGAAGGTTCGTTTCCAGCCCTGTCCTGATCCAGAAAACCGTGTCGGTAAAGCGGAGATGGTCTATGATTCTGCCTCTGGCGAATACCGCTGCGGTTGGGAAAAGACTGATTCGGGCTATGTTTATAACCTGACAGTTCCGTTTGACTGCGAAGCAGAGGTCATCCTGCCGGGTGGTACACGTCAGACTGTTGGTGCAGGCAGTTACAGTTTTACTGAATAATTTGCTGTTTGTTTAGGCGGGCAGCCGGCTGGAATTTTCCGACCGGCGCCCGCTTTTGTCGTTTTGGAGAGACAATTTGTTTTTTCACCGGGGAAATGGTAAAATAATGTCAATACACGACAGGAGGTGCAGCGATGGAATTACGGGTGCTTCGGTACTTTTTGACGGTCGCGCAGCAGGAAAATATCACCAGAGCGGCGGAAATCCTGCATGTCACACAGCCAACCCTCAGCCGACAGCTCGCTCAGATTGAGGAAGAATTGGGAATTCGGCTGTTTGAAAGGGGTAAAAGGAAAATTGTACTGACCAATGAGGGTATTCTACTCTGCCGCCGGGCGAGAGAGATACTGGAGCTGGTGGACAAAACTGAAAAAGAATTGGTTGAACAGGAATCAGTAGTGGAAGGCACCATATCAATCGGATGTGGAGATGTAAAGACGGTTAATCTGCTGGCGGAGATGATACAGTCCTTTCACCAGAAATATCCTGCGGTACGGTTTGAAATGTGTACAGCGGCTGCCGACTACGTCCGTGAACAGATGGAACGCGGCCTAATTGATATCGGACTTTTGCTGGAACCGGTCAATCTGGAAAAATATGATTATGTTCGGCTCAAAGAAGAGGAACAATGGGTTGCAATGATGCATCCCGACGCACCGCTCGCCCGGCAGCAGTCAGTGACCGCCCGTGAGCTGAGAGATATTCCGTTGATTCTTCCCAACCGTCCTGATATGCAGAATGAACTGGCCAATTGGTTTGGAGAGGATATTTCCAGCCTGAATATTCTGTGTACTTCCAATCTGCCGTCGGTTAGCTGTATGCTGGCATATCACCGGCTTGCATGTGCGATTATTATTGCAGGTTCTATATCGTTGATGGATGAGAAGAAGATTATCTCACGCCCGTTGTCTCCGGCGTTGACCACCAATTGTCTTTTGGTTTGGAAAAGGCAGCAGCCATTTGGAGTTGCGGTGTCTAAGTTTATTGAACATGTAAAAAGCTATACTGAACAATTGACAATATAAATGATGCTTGAAACGCATGAATTAATATAAACTATAGGTATTAGACATAGTATGCTGTATCGTTTATAATGTAAGTGTAGGCAGAAGGATGTGATATCTTCCGACCTGCACTTACTTTTTTTATGGATGAAAAGCCGGGCTGCACTGACATCGAAAGGATTGGTGGATATTTGTGTTTTCCAATCAGGCACTGAAAAAATTGCTGATTCCGCTGGTGATTGAACAGATTCTGGCCATGCTGGTCGGGATGACAGACACGCTGATGGTATCCTCTGCAGGTGAAGCGGCGGTATCCGGTGTCGCACTGGTCGATATGGTCAACTATTTGATGATCACCATTCTGACGGCAGTCGCAACCGGCGGCGCGGTTATTGTGTCCCAATACCTCGGGAGCAGGCAGTCAGAAAATGCAGAAAAATCCGCGGGTCAGCTTGTGATGATCTCGGCTGCGATTTCTCTTGCCATTATGGCGATCTGCCTGCTGTTTTGCCGTCAGCTGTTACAGCTGCTGTTCGGCACGGTAGAAGCAGATGTCATGCAGGCAGCAATGACTTATTTTCTGATTACTGCATGTTCCTTTCCAATGCTCGGAATTTATAATGCTTCGGCGGCGTTGTTTCGCTCTGCCGGAAAAACAGATATTACAATGTATATCTCACTGCTGATGAATACAGTCAACATTATTGGCGACTTTATCGGGGTACAGCTGCTTGACGCAGGGGTCGCCGGCGTAGCGGTTCCGACGCTGATTTCCAGGGGATTGGCGGCTGTTGTAATTACAGCGCTTGCCTTCCGGGAAAGGAATAGAATTGTGCTTCGCTGGAAAAATATCGTCTGCTGGGACGCACCATTGCTCGGCAGGATTCTGCGTATTGCTGTCCCGAACGGAATTGAAAATGGTTTGTTTGCATTGGGGCGGGTGCTGGTGACCAGTATTGTTTCCCAGTTTGGTACTGTACAGATTGCCGCAAACGGAGTCGCCAACAGTATCGACCAGATTGCGATTGTAGTTGTCAATGCTGTAAATTTGGCCATTATTACAGTAGTGGGACAGTGTATCGGTGCCGGAGAGCCTGACCAGGCGCAGTTTTATACCAGAAAGCTGATGAAGATTTCCTACCTGTCGACCGGTATTCTGGGTGGAGCTGTCTGTGCAGCGCTGCCGTTCATTTTACGTTTTTATCAGCTGTCCGACAGCACGATGTGGTATGCAGCAGTTTTGATTATCATGCACAACATTCTTGCCTTTTTGCTGCATCCGACGTCGTTTAATCTCGCCAACAGCCTGCGGGCCGCGGGAGATGTCCGTTTTACGATGTATACAGGAATATTGTCTATGATGATATTCCGGCTTGGGTCTGCCGTATTGTTTGGCATTGTGCTGAATTTGGGCATTATCGGGGTCTGGATTGCGATGGGAATGGATTGGCTGGCAAGATCGGTTGCCTTTTCTGTTCGGTATGCGGGTGGCAAATAGCGGACGATTCGGAGTATTTGACAACAAAAATCCGGCAGGTCTGATTACAGAACCTGCCGGATTTTATCGCTTATTGCAGCCATGCGCCGTCTGCACCAACCCGGTAACCGTCCGGTGTCGTTGTATTGGTCAGCATTCCACCGTCGGAACCAAAATAGTACCATTTGTTTCCTTCCTGTATCCAGCGGTCATGGACCATTGCACCGGAACCGGACAGATAATACCATTTGCCGCCGTCTTTGACCCAGCCATTTGCCATCTGTCCTTCTGAATAAAAATAATACCATTTTCCATCCGCCAGTTTGAGCCAGCCGTTTTCCATCCGCTTGCCAGAGCCGCCGAACCAGTACCAGGTGTTGACGAGTTTCAGCCAGCTGGACTCATACCGTGTCCCATCGGCACGCAGATAATACCAGTTGTCGTAATCTTCGATCCACTGGTTTCTCGCCATCTTGCCGTCAGATTTCAGATAGCAGTATTTTCCATCCTTCAGCCGCCAGCAGTTGACGACACCTGCGCCGCTGTCGTTGAGATAATACCATTCGCCGCCTGCTTCGTACCAGCCGCTCTTGAGCATATTACCTTTTTCGTCATACAGATAGGCTTTGTCCTCCCGGTAGGTGACGGTGTTTTTGCTGGCCTGTCCTTCGGTAAGGAGCAGCCGACCGTCAGTGCGGTCGAAAATGTAAATGGTGCCATTCAAGATGGTGGTGCCGCTGCATCTGCGGCCTTCCTGATCCAGATAATATTTATTGTTTCCCTGTTCCAGCCACTGATTTTTCAGCATTTTTCCATCGGCTCCCAGGTATCGGTAGATGCCGTCTTCCCCGTACAGCCAGCTGTTGACGCGGGCGGTGCCGTCCTCGTCCAGATAGTACCAGTCTTCATCCAGCTGGTACCACTGTCCGGTGATCATTCTGCCGATTTCATTATAGATATATATTTCGCCATTCTGCCGGACAAGGCCGCGGTTGGCGGAAACTTCTTCCATGTCCATCGCTTGCCAGATTGGTACTCCGTTGACTGATTCTGTGGTGGAGACGATCATGTCGTTGGGCAGTGTGCTGGTGACGGCTCCTGTACGGTCAAAGGTAAAGGATGCGCTTTTTTCCTTATAATTTTCGGTGAAATGGTTGTATACCCCGGATTCTGTTACAAGGGCGGCATCATGTCTGTCAGAAAGAAGATAGACCTTACCATTTTCGCAAACCCACCCGTTGCTGACGGCACCGTCTTTTGCAACAAAGCAGGTGAGCGTGGTTGTGGTATCATTCTGGATGACCTGGATTGTTTTCAGTCCACAGGATCTCTGTGTTTTCCCTTCATAGATTTCATCCGGCGTCAAAAAGTTGATCTGTGCCCATCCGCTGATCACGTTTTCCCAGGTCGCGCTTTTCCCGGAGACAAAACGGCAGGTCACCTTTCCATTTTCCATATAGAAAAAGCAGTGGTCAAAATATTCTCCTCGCCCAGCCATCTGGTCTTTGACAAGGTCACCGTCCGGCAATACGACTGTCAGGTTATGTGCGATTCCGTCAAAGGCGTCGGAAGTGATGCTGGTTACAGATTCGGGAACAATAATGACCTGTGCATCGGTATCCTGGATAGAGTCTGCGTCAATTTCCCGGGTACCGGATGGGAAAGAAACATCGGAAAGGGAAACAGAAGCCGCCGCAAATGCAGCTTGCGCTGGAGCAGTAGCGAGAAGGACTGCCAGCAGAATAGATATCAAAATGCGGCTAATTTTTTTCATTACGTGTCACTCCTTAACAGTTATGTTGTATCGCAGAGAGCAAAAAATAATTTCATAGTCAATAAATAAAACAGTTTGAAATAGATATTATAAACAGTTGAAACGTATAATTCACAAATTATTCAAAAGTAC
>DVLN01000121.1 GCA_018715465.1 Candidatus Faecivivens stercorigallinarum
ACCCAGGCTACACGCAGTACACAAATACCCAGCAGTGTGATAATCATTGGGATTAGTGAATCTCCTGCCCCTTTGATTGCTCGAGAGAAGACTTCGATGGGAACGTAGGTAAAATAGAAAGTAACCATGTAGAATATCATTTCTTCGCCGATTTTGATGACATTCGCATCCCGCGTAAACAGCCCCAGCGTATATCGTTCAGTCAGCAGCAGCAGTGCCGAGAGTACGACCGTCATACCCATCGCCATTGCCATAGAGACACGGACGCTTTTTCTGACACGGTCGTATTTACCAGCACCAAAGTTCTGTCCGACAAAAGTTGTGACAGCGATGCCGGACGCATTAATGGCCATCCAGAAAAGAGAATCTACCTTGCCAACTGCTGTCCAGCCTGCAATTACATCTGTTCCAAAGCCGTTGATGCTCGACTGGATCAGGATATTGGAGATCGAATACATTGTCGACTGGAGGCCGACTGGCAGGCCAATTCTCAACATAGACTTGATCAGTCGTACATCCATCCGCAGCATTTTCAGTGAAAACCGGTAGCATTCCTGGGTTTTCATTAAAGACGCAAATGTCAGAAGGACGCTGACTACCTGCGACAGTACGGTGGCGATTGCGGCACCGGCTACCCCCATTCCCATTCCGACGACAAACAGCAGATCTAGTACAACGTTGGTCAGACAGCAGGCAATCAGGAAATACAACGGTCGTTTGGAATCACCGATTGCCCGAAGGATGGCCGAACCAATGTTGTACAGTATCGGGAAGGTAATACCGGCAAAATAGATTTGCATATACGGCAGAGCGTATCCCATGATGTTATCCGGTACTGCAATGGCAGTCAGCGCAGCACGGGAAAATGCGACGCCAATAACAGTAAACAATACGCTGGCAATCAGGCCCATAAATACCAATGCATGGACAGCTTTTTCGGTGTCTTCTTTTCGCCCGCCGCCGTAGAATTGTGCTATAATAACGCTGCCGCCGGATGCCAAGCCGGTGAAAAAGCCGATTAGCAGATTAATCAGCGTACCGGTTGAACCACCAACCGCGGCCAATGCTTCCTTTCCAACGAAGTTGCCAACAATAACGGCATCAACTGTATTGTACAACTGCTGAAAGAAGGTTCCAAGCAGGATGGGGAAGAAAAATCGCAGCAGCTGTTTCCAAATCACGCCTTCTGTGATGCTGCCGACAGGTGTTGTTTTTTTGATTTTTGTCTTTTCCATATCTATAAGACCCCTATATTCCGGCGCTGAAAAACCCCACCTGAATCCAAAAGGAAGATGGGGTTATATTCAGCTGCACAAACACAGATTAATCAGACATTAAAGCGGAAGGTTACAATATCGCCATCCTGCATCACATATTCTTTGCCTTCCAGACGAACCAGCCCTTTTTCGCGGGCAGCGGCCATCGTACCGCAGGCGATCAGGTCGTCAAAAGAAACCACTTCGGCGCGGATAAAGCCTTTTTCAAAGTCAGTATGGATCTTCCCGGCGGCTTTAGGTGCTTTGGTACCGCGAGTGATCGTCCATGCGTGGACATCATCCGGGCCTGCGGTCAGGAAGGAAATCAGTCCCAGCAGTGCATAGCCTTCGCGGATGATCCGGGAAAGGCCGCTCTCTTCCAGATGCAGGTCGGCGAGGAATTCCTTCTTGTCAGCGTCGTCCATATCCGAGAGGTCCTCTTCAATCTTTGCGCAGATCGGCAGAACCTGGGAATTTTCTTCTTCAGCCAGCTTTTTGACCTTCTGATATTCAGTGTTGTTTTCATAGCCGCCGACAAAATCATCTTCGCTCATATTAGCCGCGTAGATAACCGGCTTGTTGGACAGCAGCGGGGTGTCGTGCAGCGAGGCCAGCTGATCTTCGGTGAACGGGAAAGACCGGGCAGACTTTCCTTCTTCCAAATGGTCGCGCAGTGCTTCCAGGAACTGTACCTCGCCCAGCAGCTTTTTATCTGCTTTTGCAGCCTTCTGGGTTTTGGCGATTCTGCGTTCCAGTACTTCTATATCGGCGAGAATCAACTCAAGATTGATGGTTTCAATATCCCGCAGCGCGTCGATGCTGCCTTCCACATGGATGACATCGGTATCCTCAAAGCAGCGGACAACATGAACAATCGCGTCTACGTCACGGATATTCTGCAAAAACTTGTTGCCCAGCCCTTCACCTTTGGAAGCGCCCTTTACCAGGCCTGCGATATCGACAAACTCAAGCACTGCCGGAGAAAACTTTTTCGGGTTATACATCTCAGCCAGCTTGTCCAGCCGTTTATCCGGGACCGAAACGACGCCGACGTTCGGCTCGATTGTACAAAAAGGATAGTTCGCGGACTCAGCGCCGGCGTTGGTCAGCGCATTGAACAATGTGCTTTTTCCAACGTTAGGCAGGCCGACCATACCTAATTTCATTTTTTATTCTTCCTTTCCAGTTCAGACCGTTACATAGAAACGGGAGCAGTAATTCCCAGCACTGTCAGCGCATTTTTCAGGGTAGTACGGGTCGCTTCACACAGCGCAATACGTGCCTGCATCAGCGGCTCATCATCGCCGATAACCTTGCAGGCATTGTAGAACTTATGGAACAGCGTTGCAAGCTCAGTCGTGTACCGTGTAATGCGTGCAGGATCATAATTCCTGGCCGCGTCGACAATCTCCTCAGGGAACTGGGCAATCCGTCTGATCAGCTCAGTCTCTTCGGATGTCGTCAACCGGTTAAGGTCATCCAGCGTCACCTCTCTGGGAGAGATGCCTTCTGCTGCCAATTTGCTCATAATCGAGCAGATACGGGCATGTGCATACTGAACATAATAAACCGGGTTGGAGCTGGTCTGTTCCACCGCGAGGTCAAGGTCAAAATCAAACTGGGAGTTTGCTTCCCGCAGATTGAAGAAGAACCGTGCCGCGTCAATCGGGATATCATCCAGCAGGGTGACCAGCGTAATCGCCTTACCGGAACGCTTGGACAGCTTGACGACTTCACCGCTGCGGACCAGTCTGACCATCTGCATCAGTACAACATCCAGCCGGTCCGGGTCAACCCCCAGCGCCTGCAAAGCTGCTTTCAGGCGGGGGACATAGCCGTGATGGTCTGCACCCAGCACGTCGATTGCCTTATCATATCCGCGGGTGACCAGTTTGTTATAGTGATAAGCGATATCCGGGACAACATAGGTAAAAAATCCATTGGAGCGGCGGAGAACAAAATCCTTGTCAGCACCAAATTCTGTTGCCTTAAACCAAATTGCGCCTTCGCTTTCGTAGGTATAACCCTTTTCGGTCAGCATATCGACGACCTTTGCCGCCTCTCCGCTCTCATGCAGAGAAGACTCCTTAAACCAGCAATCATATTTAATGCGGTAACGCAGCAGGTCGCGTTCCAGACCCTGGATGTTCAGCGGCAGCGCGTAATCAACCAGCGCTTTTCTGCGCTCCTCTTCGGAAACGTCCTTGAAAGCATCTCCATGCAGGTCATAAAATGCCTGTGCATGGTCGATGATGTCCTGCCCATGGTAGCTGTCTTCCGGCATATAGGTATCTTCGGGGCTGCCCTTTTGACCGTCACAGATCTGCAGATACCGCAGAGACAGCGACAGACCAAATTTGTTGATCTGGTTGCCGGCGTCGTTGATATAGAACTCACGGTTGACGCCAAAACCCGCCCAGTCAAGAACCGAAGCAAGGGTATCGCCAATCGCGCCGCCGCGGGCATTACCAATATGCATCGGCCCGGTTGGGTTGGCGGAGACAAATTCAACCAGAATCCGTTTTCCGTCGCCAAAAGCAGTGCGGCCATATCCATCCTTCTCATTCAGAACGTTGAGGACATCCTGTGAAAACCAGTTGCGGCCAAGGAAAAAGTTAATAAAGCCGGGGCCTGCAACCTCCACCTTTTCAAAACTGGAGCCTTCCAGATTCATTGCCCCAATAATTGCATCGGCAATCATTTTCGGTGCCTTATGGAAAGCGCGTGCCGACACCATTGCTGCGTTGGTCGAGAAATCACCGTGGGAAACATCTGACGGGATCTCGATATTGAACGCAGGCAGTTCTGCTTCGGGCAGTGTGCCCGCATTTATCGCGGAAGCGATCGCCTTTTCGACCAGCTTCCGGCATTCCTGTTTTACATCCAGGATGGGATTTACCATAATCGTTCTCCTTTCCAGGCCGGGATATTCCGGCAGCCGGGTTCAGACCGGCGTTACTTCAATCGTGAGTTCGTTTTCACTCAGCAGATTGGTATTCATATCCAGCGTATAGTGCAGATGGAACCGGCCGCCGTTTTCACCGAACTGATACTCCATATCATCAGTATAGACGCCGATTTCCATTGTATTGCCGAACACATTGTAGCTCCCCAGCGTACGGGTCCCCTGCTGCATAATCAGATGGGAAGAGGCATCCCCCTTGCGTGTCAGCGTCACAACATGGCCATTTTCGCCTGTGTCATCTACGGCGACCTTCAAGGTGGTAATACAGCCTTCATAGCCGGTAGTTTCGGTTTCAACATAGGTCACATACCAGTGTCCGCCGAGGCGGTACATATAGCCATCGGTGATCAGCTCGGCCTCCATCGGTTCATCGTCGCCGTCAGGATGGTAGATGCCTTTGATCGAGATGGATACCGGATGTTTGCGTTTTGGATGCTGTTTTTCCATCAGGTCTGTTCTTCCTTTCTTTGCGGATGGATCAGTATTCAACGTCGGATTTTTCAAACGCAAGCTGAATCAGCCGGTCGATCAGTTCCGGCATGGATACGCCCGCCGCTTCCCACAGCCGCGGGAAGATGCTGACCGACGAATAACCGGGGACGGTATTGAACTGATTGAGATAGACCTGTCCGTCTTCCGTCAGGAAGAAGTCAATGGAAGCCACACCCGCACATTCCACTGCATCAAATGCGCGCAGGGCAGCCCGTCGGATGGCATCAGCCGCTTCATCCGGTAAATCAGCAGGAATTTGCAGCTGCTGGGGCGCGGATTCATAGGCGGTACGCGGGACAAAATTCGGGTCAAAGCAAATTTCGCCCAGCGGAGAAACTTCCAGATTGGAGAGATCATTGCCAATCAGGCCGCACTTAATCTGCCGGCCATGGATTGCTTCCTTAATCAGCACCTTATTGTCATGAACAAACGCCATCTTGACGGCACGTTCCAGATCTTCCGGGCAGGACGCATGAAAGACGCCGCCGGCGGTATTGGAGCAGGCGGGCTTGACATAGACCGGGAAGCCAAAGCTGTATTGAATTTGTTTGACCAGCGACGGGATGTCCAGCCGTTCATCTCGCCGGACGGTGATATAACGGGACATTTTGATGCCGGAAGCAGTCAGAATCATGTGGGCGAATCCTTTATCCATGCACAAAGCGGAGGTGCAGGCTCCCGCACCGACAAACGGGATGCCGGAGCATTCCAGAATGCCCTGAAACTTTCCGTCTTCTCCGCGCTTACCATATAATACAGGGAAAACGCAGTCCAGACCCAAATAGGAAGCACTGCCGTCGTTCATCAGTTTATAGATACCGGTCTTTGAATCGTCGGTACTGAAAATACAGCTGCAGCTGTCGGGGTAAGACTCCCAGGCACCTGAGCGGATACCATCCGCATCACCGGGATAATACAGCATTCTGCCCTTGCGGGTGATACCGATGCAGACTGTTTCATATTTTGCCGGCATGTTGCGAAGCAGGAACCATGCCGACATGCAGGAAATATCATGTTCGGGGGAGGTGCCGCCGAACAGAATGGCAATACGTTTTTTTGCCATATGTGCCTTCCTTTCCGGTATAATCTGGGGACAGCTAAGGATTGCTGACCATTCCAGTGCGCAGTGCGCAAAATACCATAATAAGTACATTCTATCATACCACACCGGCGGTCTAATTTCAATGGTTTCCGGGTGTAAATGATTTTCCCAGGCAGAAATTGTCGGTAAAAGAATCAAAAAGACAGCAAACGATAGGCTGTAAAATTGCACTTTACAGTTTTACTATGCTATAGTAAAGCAAAAAGGAGACGGTACAGATGAATCGTTATCAATCCGAGCCTGCCCACCCGTCCACCCCCTGCCCTGTTGCTGAAATATCTGCTGCCCTTCCACGGCAGGCTGATGAAGGACAGCCATTGGGCCTTCGTATCCGCAAAATACGGCTGGCAGCAGGGATTTCTGTTCGGGAAATGGCACAGCGGCTGGGTGTCAGCCGGTCGACCGTACAACGGTATGAAGCCAGAAAGACCCTTCCCAAAAGGGGAACGCTGGTGGCAATTGCAGAGATTTTAGGGATAGACGTCAACATGCTGCTGGGCGATCAGAAAAAAGGCGGGTCTGCCATACCTGCAAAACATCAGGCACTGCTGCAGGATAAACTCCATGGGTTTATTGACCGGCTGGACCGCGCTGACCTTTCCCCAAACAACGAAGCAGCCCTTTGTCAGGCACTGGGATATCTGATCGACATTTTCGGAGGGATTGCGGGCAACTGGTCAGAAGCCGACCGGGAACTGCGGACAATGAACGTCCTGCCTGAACTGTCCGCACAGGATAACGCTGTCCGAAATGCTGCGATCAATGAACTGTTCCGCCGCAAGATGACCCGGAATACCGAAAATATCCGCAAAATTGCCGAATGCCTGCCTTTTCTGTGGGGGGAGGAAGCGGAAAGCTGCCTGGAAGCGATGCGGCGGGCGGCGTCAGGCGAAGGATTTATCCCGGGCAGAACCGGGTCACTGCGCAGGCGGGGCGGACGATGGTACTACCGTTTTTACCTTGCTGGAGAACACGGAAAGCCTGTCCAGCGGGAATTTGCCGGCGGGGAGAGCCGGGAAGAAGCGGAAGAACATCTGCGGCGGGCAGTTTTTGAATATAAAAACGGGCTGCGCCCTGAGGGCAGACGAATGAAACTGAAAGAGCTGCTGGAGAGATGGCTGGAAGAGGTGCGCAAAAGCAGCCGGTCAAATGGAACATTGATGCTGTATCAAAATATCTCTGGGCGAATCTGTCAGGACCCGATTGCAGCACGGGGACTGCGGGAGATAACGGCGGCGGATCTGCAAAGCTATTTTGACCGGCTGAGCCGCGAGGAAACAGGGCGGGGCGGCAAACGGCTGAGCGCAGGTTATCTGCGCATCTATCGCGCGGTATTGCAGGGGGCGTTCCGGTATGCGGTTTTTCCCGGGCGGCTGCTGAGTGTCAGCCCGATGGAAAATGTCACCCTCAGTCCGCAGGGCAATACCGGGCTGATCGGTATGACAGCGGAAGACCCCCAGAAGACGCTCAGTCATCAGCAGTATACCGCCCTTTGTCAGGCGCTGGCAGCAAGTCCGGTTTTGCTGCCGGTGGAAATTGCCTATTATACCGGGCTGCGGGTCGGCGAAGCATGCGGGCTGAGCTGGGAGGATATTAATATGGAAAGAAGAATCCTGACCGTCCGAAAAAGTCTGCGGTATAATGGCGCAACCCACCGGATGGAACTGAGTACACCCAAGAACGGAAAGGCACGGACGGTGCTGTTTGGGGAAAAATTGCACAATATTTTACAAAATGCAGGAAGGACCGGCTTTCCATTGCAAAATTACTGCACGCTGCTGACCGAGAACGGCCGGCAGCATTATGTTGTGACCACCCAACCGGCAGACAGCGGGCAGATGCAGCCGGTCAACTTTGTCTGCCGCCAGAAAGACGGGACAATGGTCAGCCCCGATCTGGTCGAAAAAACCTGTCGGCGGGCAGCGCAGGCGGCGGGGATACCGGCATTTCATTTTCATCTGCTCCGGCATACCTATACAACCAACCTGCTGCGGGGCGGCGCATCCCCTCGGGATGTGCAGGAGCTGCTGGGTCATGCTGAACTGGCAACAACAATGAATGTTTACGCACATTCTAATGAAGAAGAAAAGCGCCGGGCGGCCTGTCTGCTCGATCAGCTGGACGGTGTACCGGGGGATGAAGAAAAATATATTCAAAATTTATCGGAAACGGTATAAAAGTATCTGCCATACACCCGGTTATACAAAATTCGACACAAATCGAACAACCAAAAGGGAGAAAACAAGGGGAAACGGTCGCAAAACGCGCCGGATCCCCTGGGGAGGCGTCCATCCTTTCGCAGCATCTGCCAGACAGCAGAAGAGTATGGTCAATTTGACGAAAGGAATCCGGCCGGACCAGCTCTTTTTCCCGTCAGAAATCCATCCGGCAGATTTTCTTTCCATATAAATAAATGTGTGCAGCGGCTGACTGTATGAATAACAGGTGATGGATGCAGCAAAATAATGTGAAATATTGTGCAAAGCTCTTGCCAAAATTCCCAATATGTGCTATTATAGAGCTATCAACAAGGGATTATACCACAAGATAGGGGTTTATCTAGAGATTTTGAAAAGCCCCGTAAATACATTAGTGTCAGGAAAAACCCCATCTGTTGCATCAAAAATTACGATTTGTAAATAAGTTCTGAAAAAAATTTTTGTACCCCCGGTTAAAATAAAAAACCGCCGAAATTGCCCAAAAGGGCTTTACGGCGGCGTTTTTTTTTGCTATAATCTAGCCATAGCCTTGAGACACACATAGAACGCTACCCCAACAGCTTTCGGTTGGATGTTTGCAAGGTGAAAAGTCCCATCCACCGTTTCCGAATTGCGAAAACGGAAAGGACAACAAAACTATTTATGGAGGATGAAATTCGAAATGAAAAAGAGA
>DVLN01000122.1 GCA_018715465.1 Candidatus Faecivivens stercorigallinarum
CTTATTTTTTATGCAACAATATTTTTACATCGTAAGTTTTG
The DNA here is from genome assembly GCA_018715465.1 of Candidatus Faecivivens stercorigallinarum. Taxonomy (GTDB): domain Bacteria; phylum Bacillota; class Clostridia; order Oscillospirales; family Ruminococcaceae; genus Faecivivens; species Faecivivens stercorigallinarum. The sequence goes on from DVLN01000122.1 coordinate 42, forward strand.
GAAAACACACCAGTTACAAATTTGTGCGTACTTTTCCATTCTGACGATCCTTTCTGTCGATGTTTTAATACACTGTTCTGACTATTCTTATTGTAAAGCAAGATGCAGCAAAAGAAAAGTACGCACAAATTTGTAACTGGTGTGTTTTCCAAAACTTACGATGTAAAAATATTGTTGCATAAAAAATAAGGACAGCAGCGATTCTCAACATTGCTGCTGCCCTTATTTTTATCAGTCAGACGACTGTTTTGCCAGCAGCTTTTCCAGCGCATCGACAAGAGCAGCCTCGGTGTCTTCCTTTGCCTTGCAGTTACGCACAATCGCATCCGCATACCGGACATACAGCGGATAACGCTGCTCCCGCTGCCGGTAAATCTTACGTTGATCATCCGCCACCAGCGGACGGTCGGAAAGGTCTTCTCCCAGAATATCCTCCGGCAGACGGTCCATAAAGATAACCAGTCCATTCTGTTTGAGCGCCTGCATATTTTCTTCCCGCAGAATCACGCCTCCGCCAGTGGAGATAATTGTTCCAGTCAATTTCCCGCAGGTACGTGCACACTCCGTTTCCATCTGCCGAAAGGCTTCTTCTCCCTGTTCAGCAAAGATTTCATTGATACTTTTGCCTGCCTTTTTGACGATTTCACTGTCCATATCCACCAGGGGAAGTCCATACCGCGCCGCCAACCGTTTGCTGAAAGCAGTCTTACCGCTGCCGGACAATCCGATCAGCACAATATTTTTGGTCAACTTCATATCCAATCCCCTTACGATTCAAATTTGCGATAATATCCCAGCACCCGCAGTGTCTGGGCAAAATCAGAAATTTCCTGCAAAATATCCCGAATCCGTGCGTCGATTGTGTCCGCCGAAAAGTCAATAAAAAACAGGTATTCCCAGTTTTTGCGCGGAACCGGACGGGATTCAATCTTGAGCAGATTGATATTCTCCCGGGCAAAAATCGACAGCAGCCGGCAGAGTGAACCGGGCACATGCGGCAGCGTGACCATCAGCGAAACCTTGTTATTGTCAGGCGAATGCTGGACTGCGCGGGAAAGAATAACAAACCGCGTCTGGTTGATATCCTTAAAGTTGGTCCGTTCCGCCAGAATGTTCAGTCCGTATATCTCCGCCGCCCGCGCCGAAGCAATCGCGCAGATGTCCCGCCGTTCTGATTCGGCAACCAGCTGGGCGGCATAAGCAGTATTGTAAACTGCCGTCTGTTTCCACGGCCGCCGTGCCAGAAACTCGCGCGACTGAGAAAGCCCCTGTTCATGGGACAGGACTTCGGTGATCTCCTCGATGGAGACCCCCGGCTTGGCCATCAGGCACTGGCTGACTGAAATGGAATATTCCCCGGTGATATAAAAACCATAATCGGTAATCAGGTCAAAGTTTGTCAGAATCGAACCGGTTGAACTGTTTTCGATTGGCAGTACAGCACAGTCTGCCCGGCCTGCCTCCACCGCCTGCAATGCGGCGGCAAAGGAGCTTTCGGGTACCAGTTCACAGATATCCGACCAGTTTCCGCTCTCGCTCTGCTGTGCAAAATACCGCACCGCCGCTTCTTCCGCAAAACACCCGGGAACCCCCGAATAGGCGGCCTTGATCTTTTCCTGCATCTTATTTCCTCCCATCCGGTTTTCACTGATCCCGCATCGCCTGCATCACAGCCAGCGCTGCGGCCGCTTCCACTACAACGGTCGCGCGGGACAGGATACAGGGGTCATGCCGGCCCTGAATCTCCAGTGACGCATCAGTATGATGTGCCATATCCACCGTCTGCTGCTTACGGGCAATGGATGGTGTCGGCTTGACTGCAACCTGAAAAATAACCGGCATTCCACTGCTGATACCGCCAAGGATACCACCGTTGTTATTGGTCGTTGAGACCACCCGCTCTCCATCCATCCGCATTGGATCATTGACTTCGTGGCCGTAAGCCTGACCAAACCCAAACCCCAGTCCGAACTCAATTCCCTTGACAGCAGGAACTGCAAAGATATTCCGGGAAATAATCCCTTCCAGGCTGTCGTCCGGCGATCCAATTCCCGCCGGTAAACCAGTCACTGCAATCTGAATAATCCCGCCGACCGATGTCAGATCCGCTCTGGCCTGCTGAATGACCAGCTGCATCTGTTCGCCGGCCTGTTCCGATATCGTCGGCAGAGTGCGGGCAGCAATGACGGCAAACTGATCAGCCGATACGGCGACCGGGTCAAATGGAACATCCTCCACCGGGCCAACCCTCAGAATATGTCCGCCGACCCGTATCCCCTGTTCCGCCAGCCAAAGCTTTGCAACTGCTCCGGCAAACACCAGCGGTGCGGTCAGCCGCCCGGAAAAATGTCCGCCTCCGCGATAATCATTGTAGCCGCCATACCGGACACGGCCGGTATAGTCAGCATGAGACGGGCGCGCCAGATCCATTGTCCTCGTATAATCACCTGAACGGGTGTTTTCATTGCGAATTACTGCGCAAAGCGGTGTTCCAGTCGTCCGTCCTTCAAACACGCCGCTGATAATCTCCGGCTGGTCCCCTTCCAGACGAGTCGTCGACAGTCCGCCCTTTTTGGCACGCCGCCGGTCCATCTCCGACTGAATAAACTCCATATCCATCACCAGCCCGGACGGCAGTCCTTCCAATACGACGCCAATTCCCGGGCCATGCGACTCACCAAATATTGAATACCGCAGCTGCATGGCCTTCCATCCCTTCTTATTTATCGACTGTCTTTCCACCCAGAGAGGTGAAATCTTCCCAAAAACGCGGATACGATTTTGCTACACATTCTGTTCCCAGCAGGGTTACACTGTTGTCGCAGCAGGCTGCCGCTACCGCCGCACTCATCGCAATCCGATGATCATTGCAGCAGTCGACGATACCACCTCCCGGCAGTTTTCCATCACCGTTCACTGCAAATCCATCCTCCCATTCCTCTGTCCTGGCGCCCAATGCCTCGACCATTCGGCGGGTGGTGCGAATGCGGTCACTTTCTTTTAACCGCAGACGGGCCGCATGGATAAAAGCTGTCCGTCCTCCTGTACGAAAAGCCGCAGCAGCTGCCAGCGCCGGAACCAGATCGGGTATCCCGGAAACATCAATCTCCAGATCACCCGGCTGGATATACTGCTGCAAAATCTCCTCCGCCGCACGATCTCCCTGAAGAGAGTCGGTACGCAATCCCTGTGGGGTAACCCGCCCTGTTTTTCCCTGCAACCGGCAGATGGTATTATAAGCCAGATAAAAAGCCGCCTGTGAATAATCCCCTTCCACCAAAACCTTTTGGGGCTGATATTTCTGTCCGGCAGGGACGATAAAGCGCAGATAATTTTCGGTCATCTGTATGTCGATTCCAAATATCTTCAATGTCTGCATCGTCATATCCACATATGCAGCTGATTCCAGACGGTCAATAATTGCAATCACACTCTCTGTTGCTCCCACCTGCGGGCGCAGCAGCGGCAGCGCAAACAACAGCCCGGTGATAAACTGTGAACTGACCAAACCGCTCAGTGGATATTCACCCGGCAGCAGCTCGCCTTCAACTGTCAGCACCCCGTTTTCCAGCCGGTGAGCAATCCCCATCCGGTCAAACAGCTCATAATACGGTTCCAGCGGCCGCTGCATCAATCGTCCGCGTCCGGTAAAGGATACCGGTTTGCCGCCGGTCAGCGCAAGTGCTACCGGTATCATAAAGCGCAGTGTCGACCCGGATTCCCCGCAGTCAATCAGCAGTCCCTCTTTTGCTGTTCCAGTTATTCCGGTGATCTCTACCGTTTCCGGCCCGATCTGCCGATAGTCTGCACCCAGTGCGGCAATTGCTTGTAAAGTGGCGGAAATATCCTCAGATCCCGATAGGTTGCCGATCTCACTCACTGTATCTCCAGCCAGCGATGCAGCAATGACCATCCGGTGGCTCATGCTTTTGGAAGAAGGGATGGTCAATTCTCCCGACAGGGAGGACGGAAACACCGCCCGGTTCTGCTTTGGAACAGGCAGCGAATCTGTGCCATCAGCCGCCATTTCCGGCACTTCGTCCCGCGCCAGTACCCAGCGGACAAATTCTGCCCGGTCAACAGGGGTATAATAACTGTCACCGACTTCGCGGCAGAAAACCAGACGAATTGTCCCGCCGCTGCCCTTTTTATCAAAGGCAAGTGCTTCCGTCAGTGCCTTTTCGGAAACCTGTCCGGCATCCCACAGCATTCCCTGCCCTTCCAGCATCCTGCGCATTCTATTAGCAAGCCCCGGAGCAGTCAATCCATGCTGCTCACCAATTCGCAGAATTGAATACATCCCACAACAGACCGCTTCGCCGTGCATATATTTCTCATAATTGCCGAGCTTTTCATAGGCATGTCCAATTGTATGTCCAAAGTTTAGCAGCATCCGTTCCCCTGTATCGTGCTCATCCAGTTCGACAATCTTCCGCTTGCAGTTACAGCAGGTATAGATGATTTCATCCATATAAGGAGCCAGTGCCTTTCTGCCCTTCACCTGTTCCAGCAACCGCCAGAGGGCAGGCTCCCGAATCATACCGTATTTAATGACCTCTCCCATCCCGTCAAAAAAGACCCGGTCTGGCAAGGTGTCCAGCGTATCGGAATCAATTAACACCATTTTGGGCTGATAAAACAATCCGGCAAGGTTTTTCCCCTGCTTTAGGTCGATTGCGACTTTCCCGCCCACTGATGAGTCGACCTGTGACAGCAGAGTTGTCGGAATCTGAATATAAGGTACACCGCGCAGCACACTTCCTGCTGCAAATCCGCCCATATCTCCAGTGACACCGCCGCCCAAGGCTACTACCAGATCGGTTCTGGTCAAGGTAAAACCATCTGTGCTGAGCAATCCATCATAGAGCAGTTCCAGTCCCGCAAGGTTTTTGCTCTTTTCCCCGGCAGGAAAAACAATCCGTTTGGTGACAAATCCAGCTGCGTGCAAAGCATCTTCCAACGTCTGAGCATACAACTTTTCTACATTTGAATCGGTAATAATTGCAATGCGGCTCCCGGCATAGACCGACCGGATCATTTGTCCAGCCTTTTTGAGCAGCCCCCGCTCAATATGAATATCATAACTACGCCCTTCGCTCAGATTAACATGAAGCGTTTTCATCCTTACCCGCCCTTCCAATGCTATAAAAAAACGCCTGCGGCAGCTATTCCCCGCAGACGTACCGTTTTTCTGTCCTTGCCAAAGCGCAACAGAACAAACCGGATAAACCTTTTGGTTATCGGTTTGCGGCAGCCTGTCTGCCTGTGCTGTTAAATCGTCTGGTAAGGTTGATCTGTTTCATCTTGTTCATCCTATATTCTTTTATATGCTGTTGCTTTAAAGCATATCACTTTTTAATGAATTTGTCAATATTTGCAGCTCTTTTTGCTGCCTGACTCAGACAATCATACCAGCACAAAGGCCGCCCCTCTTTGTAGAAGGGCGGCCCAAAGAACCGTTAGTTGTTCAGTTGTGAATAACCAAAAGCCTTGTCAACTTTCAATTATTTGATCCAAGCGCCGTCAGCGCCCAGTTTGTAGCCGTCAACGGTGGTGCTGTACAGCATCTGGCCCAGAGAGTTGGACTCTTTGGAGAAGTAGTACCACTTGCCGTTTACTTCGCACCAGCCAGTAACCATCTTGCCAGAAGAAGCCATGTAGTACCAGTTGCCGTCAACCTTTTCCCAGCCGGTCTTCATCGCGTTGTTGCCTTTGAAGAAGTACCATTCGCCGTCAACCTTAGCCCAGCCAGTAGCAGCGCCGCAGTTGGAGTTGAACCAGTACCAAGTACCATTGTCGTTCCACCATTCGGACTGTTTAGCAGTGCCGTCAGCGTTGAAGTAGAACCAAGTCTTGCCGCCGTCAACCTGATGCCAGCCATCGTTCAGATAGCCTTCTTCGGTGCCATACATCCACTTGCCAGCGTCGTTCTGAGACCAGCCCATAACGATTTCGCTGTAGTTGATAGCAGCGTCGATAGCTTCGATAGCAGCGGTCAGATCAGATTTAACCATCTGGTCTTTGTCGCCGGTCAGTCTGGTGTAAACTTTGTTTACAGACTGATCGTTCTTGCTGGTAGAATAAGTACCTTCATACAGGGAAACCAGATCTTCAGCAGTAGCAATAGCCTTGTTCAGAGCAGTAACCTGAGCTGCATTGTAATCAGGATCTTCCTTGATTGCTTTCAGAGCAGTTTCACCATTCTTGATAGCAGTCTCAACAGTCTTCATGTCGTTCTTGGTGACAGTAACCTGAGTGCCCTGATAGGTCAGAGCTTCGCCAGCAACACCAGTGATCATTGCAGCGATTCTGGTCTGCCATTTACCCTCAGCAACGTTCTCAGCGTAATCATTAGCCTGAACGTACTTAGCATAGTAGCCAGCGTCATAGTCAGATTCAATCTTACCAGCGTATTCTTCAACAGCATCGTTCATAGCGCCGACATCCATCGAAGCGGGAGTAGTAGTGACAGCGAGTTCAGCAATAGCGTCTGCCAATGCATCGT
>DVLN01000123.1 GCA_018715465.1 Candidatus Faecivivens stercorigallinarum
CCCAGGAATTTCTCATAAGGTGGCACAGGTACTGGAAGAAACCCATCAACAAGTCAAAGAACAACTGGCAAAACAACGTACAAAGCAAAAATAAAAAATCCCGCCCCGGTGCTGCAACACCAGAGCGGGAGTGAAGAATATCAGGTCAGGTGACCATAATACTCGCAACAAGATTATTATACCACCTGACCTCTATTAAGTCTACACTTTTTTAGAGAAAGGTGGTTATTTTTATGCCCATGAAGCTGCCCAACGGTTACGGCAGCGTGACCAAGCTGTCCGGGCGCCGGCGTAATCCATATATGGCACGTGTCACGCTCGGACGGGATGACTACGGTATGCTGGTCCGCAAGTCGATCGGCTATTACCACACACGCAAGGAAGCTCTCGCTGCGTTGGCAGAATATAACCGGGACCCCTACGATCTGAGCGCGGCAAAGGTGACCTTCGGAGATATGTATGCGCAATGGATTGCCCGGTATTCCCAGACTGTAACGCCGGCCGTTGTCGCCAAATACACTTACCTTTATAAGATATGCGAACCGATTGCCGACAAGCCGATGTCTGATCTGAAGCTGATCCAGCTGCAAACGCTGATTGATAGCGTTGATTTAAAGCCGACTGCATTAAACCAGCTGAAAAGCCTGCTGAATCTCGTCTTCAAATACGCGATAAAGCTGGATGTCATCCAGACCAACTATGCCGAGCGAATCGACACCGGCAAGCAGCCAAAGACACAAAATCCGCATGTCCCCTTCCTGCCGGATGAAATAACACTACTCTGGCAGCACGCAGATGTGTTTGCTATCAAGCTGGCGCTGATTCTGATTTATTCAGGTATGCGTGCCGGTGAGTTGTTCGCCATGCGGACTGAGGACGTCCACCTGGATGACGGGTACATGATCGGCGGCAGCAAAACCGATGCTGGTAAAAACCGAATCATTCCGATTCACCACAAAATCCTGCCGCTGATCCAATCACTCTATAATCCAGACGCACCTACACTCGTCTATCCTTCCATGACCCGAAACTCCTATACCCCGCACTTCAATACGGCCTTGCATCAAATCGGACTGGACGGTCATCGTACACATGACTGCCGGCATACATTCGCCAGTCTGATGGACGAAGCCGGCGCGAACCGCTCCGCTCTCAAGCGGATTATGGGTCATGCTGGCGGCGATGTGACCGATGCAGTGTACATTCATAAGACTGTGGATAACCTCAAAAAAGAGATAGAGTTAATCACCATCTAGTGTTACCAACGTGTTACCAACCAAGCAAAAATAACCCCATTTTTCAAGCTCTATAAAATGCAGGGCGCCGGTGTTTACTGGGTTTTCCAGCATCTACCGGCGCAGCGTGCATTTTGGGGAGAAATGTAAGAAGTATGGCAATTTTAGTGCCGGGAATGTCTGCGGCTGAAATATACCGCAATCCCGACTCCGATCAGCAATAGTCCGGCTGACCCGGACCCGATTATCCAGAATATCCTGCTGTCCGGCTGATCGTCCGGCAGCATCTGCCGATCTGGCTGGTTATCAATCAGCTGATCCAAAAGATCAGCATTCTGTCTTAATGTCTGCTGGTCAAATCCCAGTTGGTTCAGTTCACTCAGCTGCTGCTCGCTCAGGTCGTCCAACGGCGTATCACCGATCACGTCCATCGCCTGCATCAACAGTTTCATATCCGGCAGCTCACCGAACGGATAACTTTCGTCTGATTCGGACACCGTCCGATCTTCAGCCGCCCTGCCTTGCGTGCCGGCGGCGGAGACAGTCTCTGCTCCCAGACAAAACAGAAGCATCAGACTGATCACTAGCGCTGCCAGCCTGCTCAATCTGTCTGACAGGGAAACTCGCCTCTTTTCTTTGAATCATCTTTTGTTGTTAACTAAAGAATACCGCAGAAAAGTGACCGTTATGTGATGAACGCCAAAAAAATGAACGAATCTTTTATTCTGCCGGAACATATCCCGCATCAATCAGTGTCTGTTTGCCTTCTTCCGAACAGATCCAGTTATACAGCTGACGGGTCGGGCTGTCCTCCGGCTCATCCGCCCGGATCGCAACATAAAATTCATTGCACAGTGGGTAACTGCTGTCGGCAATCGTGTCGTATTCCGGCTGAACGCCATCCACTCCAATCAGTTTCAGGCCCGGCTGGGCATACATTTCACTGATATAATAATAAACAGAATATCCGATTGCGTTGCCCTCGTTGTTATAGGAGGCCAGTCCGTCCACCAGTGCCCCCATCATCCCCGGCCGAAGTTCGGTTGGCGGGTCAGTCAATGTCAGTTCGCGGTCCCCGACCAGCAGCTTTTCAAACAGCGTCTGACTGCCGCTCGTCTCATCCCGCTGGAAAGCAACAATCGACTGATCGTTCCCGCCGAGTTCCGCCCAGTTGGTGACAGTGCCGGTATAAATATCCCGCAGCTGATCCTGGGTCAGCGATTCAACCGGGTTCTGTTCATTGACGATAAAGACCAGCGCGTCACGGCCGATCGCAGTAACTTCCAGTTTAGGCCCCTGAGCCAGCTGTTCTTTGGTGCTTTCCGGCGCCTCATAAACGAGCAGCAGGTCAGCGTCCCCATTTGACAGTGCGATCCAGGACTGGGAAGTCTTGCTCGCATAAACATAACTCTCCGCCTGTTCGGCGTCAATTCCGCAGGCCTTTTGCAGTACAGCCGCCATCAGCGGCATCGCCGCAGTCGAACCGTCCACCGTCGGATATTCTTCAAGGCTCATCAGCGGTTGAGCTGAATTTTCTGTTTCATCCGACGATGACGTATCAGACGCGGCTTCTTCGGATGATGTTTCGTCTGAAACCCCACTTTGTGTCGACTCTGAAGATGCGTTCGACTGTCCAGAGATTTCATCCGTCTGCTGGTTGCAGCCGCAAAGCAGCGCGCTGAACGCTGCGATCAGTAAACAGGACATCCATCTGCGCATGTTCATTTCTCCTTTCACCTTTTTCACCAGTATACATTGCCTGTTTCATCGACTGTTGAATTGAAGATGCTCCGTTTCCAGAGCCAGTTTCCTTCCATGTCCATAAATCCATAGGAAAATCCTTTAGCAACATATATCGGGCCGTCATCCTGCGGATAACTGTAATTGCTCAGCCCTTCGATCAGCAGATTACCGTCGGTATCCAGCAGGTCATACAGGTACTTTTGCCCAAACTGATAGCTCCCGACCATCAGCTTGTCCTGTAAAATCGTATTCAGCCAGTTATACCGTTCAAACTGCTTTTCTTCTCCGCCGGGAAAACAAAGTGTAAGGCCCGGTTCGGTCCCGTACAGCTGGCTTTCTACAATCATGCCGCCGTTTGTGTAAATCAGACTTTTATCCTCCGCAGACGGACGGGAATTGACCAGCTGCCCCGTCAGATCCAGTACCTCGACGCTCCCGTCCAGGCAGGTTACGCTGATATATGGATCGCCGGTATTCCAGCTGCACCAGGCGGACATGACTTCTTTTGCGCTATCGTAGCAGGGCGCCTCAACAAAAACATTGCTGCCGTAGTCCCGCCAGATTTTGACAGCATCCGAATAGTAGGTATAGTTTGTCCCTTCAGCGACGACTGCTTCCGCCGTCACATCATAAACCTGATAATCGCCATCCATCCGAACCGTCACCAGGTTTTCCCCGCAGACCGACTGGACATCATCATACTGTCGTCCGTCTGACGGACGATAATAGATTGTCCAGCTCTCGCCGCTTGCTTCATCATACCGCATCAGATTGATAAACCCATCCAGATCACTGGCCGTTGACGCGGAACAGCCTGGAAACTCAGCAGCAACCGAAAGGTCTTCACTATTGTAAATAATTGTATCCGTCGCGCCGTAATCATATGTCATTGCACAAAGGTATCCGTTTACCTTAAAACAAAACTGTGACTGCTGTTCATCTCCGCCCAGCATCACCTGCTCGAGTGTGTCAATATCATAAACGGTCAGTTCTTCCGGGGCACCGTACATATCTCCGCCGCTGATCAGCCATTTCCCCGCAAGTTGAGGATAGCCGCCCTCAATCTCCAGCAGCTGTTTCCCATCCCGGTTATAAACGGTGGAACGGTACCCATCCCCGACGATCCGGCGGACATAAAAATATTCATCTCCCTCAAAGGCAGAAGCTGTCCCGTCACCGTCATAGACGATTTTACTGCCGCAAAAGACGGTCGTCCCACCGTTATCGGCAGGTGAATCGGCTACCCGCAGTTTGCCGTCGTCGGGAAGCTGGCTATCGGCGCTGGTATCCGATGGCTGTTCGGAAGAAGTACTCTCCGGCGCGGTATCTTCCGAGGTATTGTCTTCAGAAGATATCGCGGTGCTGTCGGATACAGGATCAGACGGCAGGTCCTGTTGGTCACAGGCGGACAAAAGCGCGATCGCCAATGCAGCAATCAAGAGCAGTTTACTGCTGAATTCCTTGTTTTGATTATTGTTGCTCATTTTATATCACTCCTGATGTATCCACCTGACTCGTCCATTATTCAGGCCATTTCCGGCTCCCGCCACAGCCAGTTCCCTTGCAGGTCCATCAATCCGACACGCTCATCTTCCATCACAACCAACAGCCCTGTCTCGGAAGACGGTGCATAGACCGAGGACAGCCCTTTGATCAGCAGATTGCCTTGATCGTCTACGACGCTCATTGTGTAATCGCTCTGCTGGGCGGAAAAATACTGCTGTCCATCCACTTGACATAGCGGCCAGATATTCATAAGCCCTTCAAACTGGTATTCCCGGCCGTCAGGCGCAAGCAGCCCCGCTCCTGTATCCGACCGCTTCATAACCCAACCGTCTCCAACAGAAAAACTGTCGACCCCCTCTTCCGGCTCAACATGGCTCACCAGCTGCCCATCCTGGGTCAAGATATCCAATGTCCCATCGGCAAGACAGACAATGATATACTGCTCATTATAGTCATCGCACTGGACATACTGCACCGGCATGATCATATCATTATAACAGATTGCCGAGCAATAATAATTGCCGTCGCTTTCCTGCCAGTACTTGATGCTGTCCGACCAGTACCAGTATTCCATTCCGTCTGGAATCTCCATCAGTTCCCCATCCGGCAGCAGCAGCTGATAATCGCCTTCCTTGCCCAGCAATACCGCGTCCCCAACTACCCGCCGGTAATCAGGATACATCTCTTCACGCCCCAGGTCATACAGCCAGACCTGTTCAAAATCTTCATTAAATAGCAGCAGGCTGTCGTCCGGGACCGGTGTATACTGCCAGCTGCCGGAAACGCCATAATATCCGTCAAACTCCTGAATAACCGACAGGTCTTTTATTCGGACAACCAGTGTCTTCGGGGCAGCGCTGGAATCCTGCTGAATACAGACGGTCAGCCGTTCTTCGTCCAGCGAACGGACTACGCATCGTCCTGGTTCCCAGACCGTCTCACCCGAAAGGCTGATAAACGCAACATCAGTGGAAAAAATGTAGCCGTCTGCCTCGGTAACTTCATAGTTACCGCGGACGATATAGTCCCCCGCGACCAGCAGGATGGAACGCTGGTCATAATCGGTCAGCCGGCTGCCGCTGCTGTCAAACAACGCGGTCTCTCCATCCGTGCCAGTGCCGGACGATTTAACATAATATGCTTTTGTTCGGTCGGCAGCGTCATAGATCAGCGTCAGGCTGCCCATGTCCACCAAACCGCCGGCATTCAGAAGATAGCTGCCGTTACTGCTGCCGGTATAGATGATTCCGCCGGGAATTTTGTCAAAACCGGGGATGATATCCTGCTGTTCCGATGAGGAAGATGATAATGAAGGTTCGGATATTTCGGACGATACCTCGGAAGGGGAAACGTCTACTGTCTGCACATTGTCGCAGGAAGACAATAAAAGCAGCAATGCCGCTATCCAGATGTATTTTTTCATATTGCGATCCTCCCGTTTAATCTGGGAATACCAATATTTTTATACTTTTTAAATAATACGCTTTTCCTTTGAAAAAAGTTGCAAAATAACCGGATTTATTTTCAATTTCCGCTGATCAATCCAAACCTCTCCGGCTGGTTTGGAGTAATTGACAAAAGGGAGAAAATCCATTATAATTGTATAAGCAATTTTATGCTCACTGGTTGACTTCCGGTTTGACCGGACAGTCTTTTTGCGGCTTTGCCCGCATATATATTGAATTCCGCAGGCGGTCCCCGCCCGGAACAGAAAGGAATGAAAATGGATGAACGAGAATCTGTGCATGGGCTGTATGGAAAACAAAGGCGATCTCAGCGTCTGTCCTTACTGCGGTTACTCTGAAAGCGCGCCGCGCATCCAGTCCTGCCTTGCCCCTCGTTCCCTGATTGGCGGCCGTTATCTGGTCGGAAAGGTCCTTTCCTATAATGGCGAAGGCGTTACATATATCGGTTACGATACCGTTTCCGACCGCAAGGTCGCGGTCAGAGAATTTTTCCCCGAAGCACTGGTCACCCGCGCTGCTGACGGTCGGTCGGTCGAGATCCGTCCCAACTGTCAGATCCAGTTTAAAACCTATCTCAGCGATTTCCTTGAGGTGAATGAAAAAATCGCCCATCTCCGCTCGATCTCCAGTCTCGCCCAGATTCTGGATATCACCGAAGACTGTGAGACGGTCTACGCGATTTCTGAATACCCGCTGGGTGAAACGCTGGAGCAGTTTTTGCAGCGCAGAGGTATGATGCTCACCTGGGGAGAAACCTATGATCTGATGATGCCGGTTATCCGTACAATGCAGCTGATTCATGAAGACGGGATCATCCACCGGGGAATCAGCCCTTCCACTCTGTACATCACCAGTTCCGGCAAGGCTAAACTGTCCGGGTTCGGTATCAGCGCTGTCCGCGCTGCCCGTACCGAACTGACCGCCGAACTGTTCCCCGGATTCTCCGCGCCGGAACAGTACTCGACCACCTCCCCTCACGGAACCTGGACGGATATCTACGCGATCTGTGCGGTCCTCTACCTCTGTGTGACAGGTATCGCGCCGCCCGAAGCGCTGATCCGCTCGCCTGAAACCGGACTGATCCGTCCTCGCGAACGCAACGAAACCGTACCGACCAAAGTTTCCTCTGCAATTTTGCAGGGGCTGTCCATCCGGCCGGACGACCGCATCCGCACCATTCCTGAACTGAGCAGCCGGCTGCTCCCTTCCAAAGCAGTTGCCGGAGGAGACGCCCCGACTGTTGCAATCCCCGCCATCCCCTCCGGGACAGCTGAAAAGGCACATACCGACGCGCAGCCCCGTTACCCGGATACACCTGTCCGCCATACCCCTGCACAGAGCGGCGAACCTCCCCGCACCCAGCGCAATACCGGCTCCCGCCCGGCTGTCAATGGCCAGCGTCCCGCTCCTCAGCAGCGCAGCCCTCAGCAGCGCAACAGCATGTCCGGCAACATCCCGGCACAGCGCGGCAATGCCCAGCAGCGTGGAAATGCTCCTCAGCGCGGCGGCAACGCTCAGCAGCAGCGCAGCAACCAGCGGCCGGTTCAGGGGAACCATGTCTCAACTAAAGAAGCGGAAAAGAAGAAAGAACGCAATGTCGTACTGACGGCAATGTTTGTCACACTGCCGATTCTGCTGATCATTCTGATCTTCACCTTCTGGTTCCTGTTCGGTGGAAAGGACAGCAACAAAGATTCCTATAAAAACAGCATTGTCACTTCTGACAGCACTTCGGACGATGGTTCTTCCAGTTCCGGCTTCGGAAACTATACCCCTCCTGTCAGCAGTTCTTCCTCTGATTCTGATTCCCAGCAGTCTTCGGAAGAAAGCTCGTCTGAACCTTCCTCTGAGTCTTCTTCTGAACCCTCCTCCGAAAGCTCGGAAGAGTCCAGTGAACCGACCTGGTCGATGATCCAGCTGGTCGGACGGCAGCTGGAAGAGGTACAGCAGGATGGTGAAGTGACCGGCCATATCACGATTGACTCGAATATTGAGTTTGTCTACAGCGAGAGCGCCGCGCAGGGCGAGATCATCTGGCAGGATATCGCAGTTGGTACCCCACTGGAAAAGGGCGCTACCGTTCGTATCAAGGTCAGCCGCGGAAGTCAGTATGTCGTAATCCCCGACTGGGAAAAGTGCAGCCAGGAGGAATACGAACAGAAACTCAACGAGCTCTCTATTCCTTATAAAGTGGAAAAGAAAATCAGTACCGACTACCCCTCCGGTTATGTCATCGGCACCGACCATATGGTCGGCACCAAATACGATCTGGAAAGCGGTACGACCATCACGATCTATGTCTGTGAAAACAATCAGAGTTATTAACTGAACAGCAAACAGGAAAGGATGACCATTATGAAAAAAGGACTGCATCATGTCGCACTGACAGCCGCTGATCTGCAAAAGACCATCGACTTCTATACCCGTGTCTTTGGTTTTACTGTCGTCCGCCGTTGGGGAGACGAGAAACCCGCCGCCATGCTGGACATGGGAGACGGCAGCCTGCTGGAAATCTTCTCGGGCGGCAATTCCGAAATTGATGATCAGGGCAAATGGCTGCATATCGCGGTCGCGACTGAAGATACCGATGCTGTCTATCAGGCGGCACTTGAGGCCGGCGCAGTCTCCCATATGGTCCCGACTGATATCGTCATTGAAGCAGATAATCCCCTGCCCGCCCGCATCGCGTTTGTCCGCGGTCTGAACAGCGAGCTGATCGAGGTTTTCTGCGAAAAGTAATCCTGTCGTCAAAGACCCGACACCTTTTGAAGCTGACTGCTTAAAAGGGTCGGGTCTTTCTTTATACAGGTATTTTGATATTTTACCAAAAAGATATCCATTTAAAGATAATTTTTTGAGAAAAAAGTCACTTATATGGTAGAAAATCCGCTGTAAATCTGTTATAATAAAGAAGATATTTTTTGCCGTCCGGTTTTATCATTATATTCTGTAACGTTATTTCAGGCCGGACGCAGATACACGAAAGGACGATTCATTATGGCCAAGTTTACCTGCAACTTCATCTCCTACACCCTCCGCCGGACGGTCGATATCACCGTCATCATCCCGTCGGTCACCATCCCGGAATCCATGGGTATGACCCTGCCCAAAGGCGAAAAGCCCCATCATCAGAAAGCAGACAAATTCCCGGTGCTCTACTTACTGCACGGAATGGGCAACAACCACGCCCAGTGGACCGGCTATACCAACGTCGAGCTGTTCGCTGAGGAGCGCAATATTGCGGTCGTCATGCTGTCGGCAGAGAACAAGTCCTATGTCAATGTCTACGGCGACAAGTTCTTTGACTTTGTTTCGGAAGAGCTCCCCGATTTCGTCAAGGGGATGTTCCCTGTCTCCGACCGGCCGGAGGATACCTATATCGCCGGTCTGTCGATGGGCGGTTTCGGTACGCTGGTGCACGCCTTCTCCCATCCTGAACGGTTTGCCGCTCTGGGGGCTTTCTCGGCTGCTGTCCAGCTCAACCCCTATTCGCTGGCTGGTGACGGCGAAGCGGATAAACACCCGATCACTGAAGAATATGATCCGCTCTCGCTGGTGAAAAAATGTGTCGCCGACGGGAAAAAACTGCCAAAAATCTACATCGCTTGTGGTGAAAACGACTTTTTGTATGAGGCAAACAAAGAGTTTGTCAAACAGCTGAAAGCGTTGGGGCTGGAAGTCCAAACTGACTTCGTCCCCGGTTATACCCACGAATGGAGATTCTGGAATCTGGAGGTCGAAAAATTCCTCGACTGGATTACCCGTTCTGATGCTTACGCTGCAAGCAAACGTCAGGTATAACAAACCACATTGATCTGCGCAAAAAGCACGCCCTGCCCATTTTCTGCGGCAGGACGTGCTTTTTAGCTGTCAGTTATTTCATCATTCCTGATCTTCCGCGTCCTCCCTCGCCCAGTCAAGTGCACGGGATACCGCCTTTTTCCATCCGCGGCGGCGTTTGGCGCGGGTAGGTTCATCCATCTGCGCCAGATACCGGTCGGCAATCTTCCGCGCCGCCAGCAGCTCTTCCTTCTGCCAGAATCCAACCGCCAGCCCGGCCAGATATGCTGCTCCCAGTGCTGTCGACTCATATACCTCCGGGCGGCAGACCTCTACCCCCAGAATATCTGCCTGAAACTGCATCAGAAATGCGTTGGCCGATGCACCGCCATCCACCGACAGTGATTCAATCGGCGCGCCGGTATCGGCAACAATCGCTTCCAGCAGATCGGCTGACTGATAAGCAATCGACTCAAGCGCCGCACGAATAATATGGGTTCGCTTGGTTCCGCGGGTAATGCCGATCAGGATTCCCCTTGCGTACATGTCCCAATGGGGCGCCCCCAGCCCGGTGAACGCCGGCACCATATACACCCCGCCGGTGTCCGGCACCTTACGGGCATAATACTCAGAATCGGCCGATTCCCCGATAAACCGCATCTCATCCCGAAGCCACTGAA
Source organism: Candidatus Faecivivens stercorigallinarum (assembly GCA_018715465.1). Taxonomy (GTDB): domain Bacteria; phylum Bacillota; class Clostridia; order Oscillospirales; family Ruminococcaceae; genus Faecivivens; species Faecivivens stercorigallinarum. The sequence continues at coordinate 10,411 of DVLN01000123.1, forward strand.
CAACCGCGCCGCCGGTAAAAACGCTGCCTTCCAATGCGTAACGCGGTTCTGTGCCATCCGAAGCGGCAATTGTTGTGACCAGCCCGTTTTTGCTTTCGACCGGCTCGGAACCGGTGTTCATCAGCAAAAAGCACCCGGTTCCATATGTATTTTTGACCTGCCCTTTCTCCCAGCAGCACTGGCCAAAAAGCGCCGCCTGCTGGTCGCCCGCAACGCCGGTGATCGGAATGGATACCCCGTTGATATGGGCATAACCGAAACTTCCCGACGAAGGCAGAACCTCCGGCAGCATCGCCGCCGGTACCCCCAGCCGGCCGAGAATCTTTTCATCCCAACTGCGGGTATGGATATTAAACATCATCGTCCGGGAAGCGTTGGTATAATCGGTCGCGAAAATCTCCCCGCCCGACAGCTTCCACATCAGCCAGGTGTCTACCGTCCCGAAGCAAAGCTCCCCTTTTTCCGCCCGCTCCCGCGAACTGGGGACCTGGTCGAGAATCCAGGCAACCTTGGTCGCAGAGAAATAGGCGTCAATCAGCAAACCTGTCGACTGGCGGATATACTCCCCCCAGCCCTCTTTTTCCAGCTGCTCACACAATGGTGCGGTCCGGCGGCACTGCCAAACAATTGCATTATAGATCGGGCGGCCAGTGCTCTTTTCCCAGACAATCGTCGTCTCCCGCTGGTTGGTGATCCCGATAGCGGCGATCTCCTCCGCTTCAATCCCTGCCAGCAGCATCGCGTCGATCAATACGCCATACTGGGTCGCGTAAATCTCCATCGGGTCATGCTCCACCCAGCCTTCATGCGGGTAATACTGGGTATACTCCCGCTGGGCAATACGGACAATCTCCTGATTATGGTTGAAAATCACCGCGCGGGAACTGGTCGTCCCCTGGTCAAGGGCTATCATATACTTTTTATCCATGATCTGTCTCCTTCGCTGATAAAAATTCCGGTTGCATCTGTCCTTATTATATCAAACAGCAACGGATGACGCAAGAGATTCTATGAATAATCCATAAAAGCAGCTGCCAGGGATAACAGGCAGCTGCTTTGACATACGATTTATTCTTTATTTCAGCAGATTGGAGCTGATCGAAAAGTCATTACCCGACGGCTCCATCAGCATACCGCCGGCAATGCCGATGCGGATTTTTCCATGCTCGCCTTCAATATGGACAGTGACAGTCTTACCGGATCGGGTCGCGGTGATTGTAAACTTGCGTTCGCCCGTCTGGGAAACCACCTCAGTGGAAACAGCCGCGCCATCCTGAATGCCAAAAATCCGAATCTCCGGGTTTTCTTCATAATCATAGTCCGGGCGGTCATCATGGCTGCCCAGTACAAGAATCGTGTTCTGCCGGACAAACAGCGGCAGAGTAAAGTAATCATACTCACCTTTATGCCAACCGGCGCCCTGCACCGTCTTACCGGTAAACCAGTCGGTCCAGAGTCCTTCCGGCAGGTAATATTCACCAACACTGTTCGGATTCATGATCGGCGCAACCAGAATGCTGTCACCAAGCATATACTGGGTGTCGGCAAAGGGTGCTGTCCGGTCGTCCGGGAACTCCAGCAGCATCGGGCGCAGAATCGGCAGGCCCTTTTCATGCGCTTCTAACGCCATCCGGTAGAGATACGGCATTAACCGCATTTTCAGGCGGGTAAACGCACGGGTGACCTCGACCGCCTCTTCGCCGTACATCCACGGCACTTTATAGGCATTGCTGCCGTGATAGCGGCTGTGGGAAGAGAGCAGCCCGAACTGGGTCCAGCGTTTGAAGATATCGTAATCCGACTGACCCTCAAAGCCGCCAATATCATGGCTCCAGTAACCAAAACCGCACAGGCTAAGCGACATCCCGCCCCGCAGCGACTGGGCCATCGAAGGATAGGTCGGCAGGTTGTCCCCGCCCCAATGAACCGGGAACTGCTGGCCGCCGGCCGTCGCACTGCGGGCAAACAGGCAGGCCTGTCCCGGGCCGTATACCTCCTCCAGCAGCTCATAAACCGCCTTGTTATACAGATAGGTATAATAGTTGTGCATCCGGTCCGGGTCGGAACCATCATGATAGACAATCCCGTATTTTGCGGCCTTGGGGCCATAATAGGGGTCCTGTACCGGAATACGCTCGCCAAAGTCGGTCTTGAAGGCGTCAACGCCCATCTCGCACAGCTGGCGGAGATATCCCTGATACCATTTGACCGCTTCCGGGTTGGTAAAGTCGACCAGTGCCATACCCGCCTGCCACATATCCCACTGCCAGACGCTGCCGTCCCCTGTTTTGACAAAATATCCGTTCTCAAGGCCTTCCTTAAATAGGCGGGACTTCTGTGCAATATAAGGGTTAATCCAACAGCAGACCTTGACACCGCGGTCGTGAATTTTTTTGAGCATTCCTTCCGGGTCTTTGAAGGTGTCCTCGTTCCAGACAAAGTCGGTCCACTGGAATTCCTTCATCCAGAAGCAGTCAAAATGGAAGACTGTCAGCGGGATTTTCCGTTCCAGCATCCCGTCAATAAACGACAGGACAGTCTCTTCGTCATAGTTGGTCGTAAACGAAGTGGACAGCCACAGACCAAAAGTCCATGCAGGCAGCATCGGCGGCCGTCCAGTTAAACCGGTGTAGCTGGTAATGACATCTTTATAGCTATCGCCACCGATGACCATGTACTCCAATGACTCACCTGGGACAGAAAACTGTACCCGGTTGACGATTTCAGAGCCAATCTCATAGGAAACTTCGGCAGGGGTATTGACAAACAGTCCATACCCTTTGGTCGACAGGTAAAACGGGATGTTTTTGTACGCCTGCTCCGAGTTGGTGCCGCCGTCAGCATTGGTCAGGTCAACCGACTGGCCGTTTTTGACAAAGGGGCCGAAACGCTCGCCCAGTCCGACAATCTGCTCGGCTACATCCAGCGACAGCTGTTCCCGCATATAGGTGGAACCATCCGGGCCGTACAGGTGCGCCATCCCGCGGAATCCTGTTTCGGTCAGCAGCCGTCCGTCCCAGTAAAAACGGATGCCCCACTCTCCCTGCAAGGTCGTTTCAGCAGTCAGCTTCCCACTGCGCAAAATTACCCGGCTGCCGTCCGTTTCGACGGTCCCGCATTCGGTTGTGTTCAGCGCAAAGTCCGGCCCTGGGTTATATGCGCCTGCAAAGTTTTCCATCCGCACCGAAATGACCCCTTCGGCCGGTGCGGACAGGATAACCGTCATCTGCCCGCAGTTGAGGGTCATCCCCCGGTTGGCAACCGGGTGGTAAGGGCCATATAAGGTAATGGACCGGGCATCTGTTCGGCCAGCATAGCTGCATGCAGGCGCTTCAAGGGTAAACCCTTGTCTGACCTGCCACATTCCATCGCTGAATTTCATAATAACCTTCCTTTCCATTCCGGGCATTCAAAACCGGATGATCTGTCAAAATGTGCTGATAACCTCTTCGTCCAGCGAACGCACCAGCTGGGCGGCCAGTTTGACCGCGTTTTCATAATCGCAGATCGACGCAAATCCATGGTGGGTATGGGCATACCGCACCGGCACGCTCAGGACAATCGTCGGAACGCCCTGCCCGGTCAGGTTGATCTGGGCGCCGTTGGTGCGTCCGCCGGTTCTGACCGCCTGCTGAGTCGGAATCCCGTATTCTTTGGCAAGATCGAGGGTGTACCGCATCAGCCGCGGGTTAGTAATCATCCCGAGGTCATAGTGACGCAGCATAACGCCCCGTCCCAGTCCGGTCTGAATCTCAAGCGGCGGGGTAAAGGTATCGTCAGCCGGCGCACCTTCAAACACAATCGCAAGGTCGGGATGAACCGTCCGGGCCGCAACCTGCACCCCGCGGTCGCCGACCTCCTCCTGTGAGGACAATACACCGGTCACATCGACCGCCAGCTCTTCCCCGTCCAGCTCCCGCAGGGTATCGCACAGCACCCCACAGCCTGCCCGGCAGTCAAATGCCTTGCCCAGCATCACGCCGTTCTTTTCGTTATACTCAAAATCGACGTCGGGAACGACCGGCGCGCCGGTCTCCATCCCCAGTGCAACCGCTTCTTCATAGCTCGCGGCGCCGACATCAATGACCATCTCGGAAATATCTGGCACCTTTCCCCGCTCGGACACCGGCAGAAAATGCACCGGCCGGGTCGCGACAACACCGGTGATCCAGTTCCCTTCCACCGTCCGCACCCGTACCCGTGAAGCGGGCACCGTATAGTTGACCCAGCCGCCCAAGGGCAAAAATCGCATCGTCCCGTCCCCAAGAATCGAACGGATCATAAAGCCGACCTCGTCCGAATGGGCATCCAGCATCACGACCGGCCGGTCTCCGGTGTTTTCCCGGCGGGAAAGATACAGGTTGCGGAGAGAATCCTCCGAACAGGCGGTCAGCCCCTCCATCTCCGCGCGGGCAATGGCGATGACCTCGTCTTCAAAACCGGACGGGCCGTTTGCGTCCGAAAGACGGCTGATCAGTTCAAGCGTACGTTTTCGATTCATGATAATACCTCGATTCGATGCAGTTTACAGGCATCGTTCCATCGGAACAGACCTTCCAAATCAAGGATATTTTAGCACGAAAGCATGATTCTTGCAAGACAAAATCCGTTA
>DVLN01000124.1 GCA_018715465.1 Candidatus Faecivivens stercorigallinarum
AGCAAAAACAATCATTGCCTGTATCATAAGGAAAGACGGTGATAAACTTGAAAGGCGATGTACGCAAACTGCTCATCCTGAAAACGGTCGTTGAGCTGTACATTCAGTATGGTGAACCGGTCGGTTCCAGAATTATCGCCGATCAGTTTTTGCCTGGTGTCTCTTCCGCAACCATCCGAAACGATATGGCGGCACTGGAACAGCTTGGATATCTGCAGCAGCCCCATACATCGGCCGGACGGATTCCCACCAACCGCGGCTACCGGTTTTATATCAGCCAGCTGATGAAGCGGGAACCGCTTTCGGAACAGGACCGGCAGCTGATCGACGAGGTGCTGGTCAAGGGTGACTTAAACCCCAAGGTGCTGGTCAAAAATGCGACCGGTCTGCTGGCAAAGCTGACCGACTGCGCAAGCGTCAGCGCAACCGGACGGATGAACGAGTCGATCATTATGAAGGTTGATGTCATCCCGGTCGGAAGAAGGCTGTACGCGCTGATGATGGTCACCTCAAGCGGGGCGGTTGAGAACCGTGTCTGCCGGTTGGACATTGACCTGACAGCCGAACAGATTGCTTTCTTTGTCCGCTTTATCCGGGAAAATATCACCGGTATGCGGATTGAGCAGCTTACCGACGAACGGATCGTCGAGCTGGGGCTGGGAATCGGCAGTTACAGTATGGCACTGGCGCCGCTGCTTTATGGGGTGTATGACATCACCCGCAAATTGCAGCAGCAACAGATTACAATTGATAATGAGGCCAGTCTTCTGCGGCACGGAATTCTCCGAAGTGAGGATTTCACTCTGCTGCTGGATGAGAAACAGCGGATTTTGAATCTGCTCCGTTCCGACCCGAATGGATTGACCATCCGGTTTGGCGGTACTGACGGACTGGCGATGGAAAATGCAAGTCTTGTGATTTCACCCTACCGGCAGGCGGGCGGAATACTCGGATATTTCGGCGTGATCGGCCCCCGCAGAATGGATTACGGACGGGTCATCACCTATGTCGAATATCTGTCGGATACCGTCAGCCGCCTTCTGACCGAAGGATTGGAGGAAGACCGTTCCAAACCGGCAAGGGCACAGCGTCCGCGCGGTGAAATTATTATCCGGCTGTAGCCGGACGTTTGATCAACGATAAAAGAAAGGAAGGGTTCTGCATTGAACAGCAACGAAACACAGATCCCCCGTGAAGAAACTGCCGGTACAGAGGCTCCTGAGATGGAAACTTCCGCTGAGGAGATTCCCACTGCCGAGGGAGAGGCTGTCGGACAGGAAACTGAAAATGTTCAGGCACAGCTGGAAGAGAAGGTCGCTTCACTGGAAGACCAGCTGCTGCGCAAGATCGCTGAATTTGACAACTACCGCAAACGGACTGTCCGTGAAAAGGAAGAGATTGGTCTGACGGCAAAAGTCAAATGTATCGCCGATCTGCTGCCGGTCCTGGATACGCTGGAACGTGCCCTCGGCATCGGTTGCAGCGATGAGGAGTTTTTGCGGGGCGTGCAGCTGACACATGACAATATGCTTTCGATCCTGACCAAGATGGGAGTCGAAGAAATTAAGGCAGAAGGCGAGGTCTTTGACCCGAACCTGCACTATGCCGTCAGCCGGGTGGATAACCCCGAGCTGGGCGAGAATGTGGTTGCGGCGGTTATGCAGAAAGGCTACACGCTGGGCGGAAAAGTCATCCGCCATGCGATGGTCGCTGTCGCAAACAGCTGATACAAGATTCCGGCCGGAAGGCCGTTTACAATAATATGAAATCATCTACTTTGCAAAAGTAAATTGGAGGAATTAATTATGGGAAAGATTATCGGTATTGACCTTGGTACAACCAACTCCTGTGTCGCTGTTATGGAAAACGGTGAACCTGTTGTTATTGCAAACCATGAAGGTATGAGAACGACTCCTTCTGTCGTTTCCTTCTCCAAAGATGGCGAAAGAATGGTCGGCGCTGTTGCAAAACGTCAGGCTGTCATGAACCCTGACCGCACCATCGCTTCCATTAAACGTCATATGGGCAGCGACTACAAGGTTTCCATTGACGGCAAGAGCTACACTCCCCAGGAAGTTTCCGCAATGATTCTGCAGAAACTGAAAGCAGACGCAGAAGCTTACCTCGGCGAGCCTGTTACCGAAGCAGTTATCACCTGCCCTGCATACTTCACCGACGCACAGCGTCAGGCAACCAAGGACGCTGGCCATATTGCAGGCCTGGATGTAAAGCGTATCATCAACGAACCGACCGCAGCTGCTCTGGCTTATGGCGCTGACAAGGAAGGCGACCAGAAAGTCATGGTATATGACCTCGGCGGCGGTACCTTCGATGTATCCATCATCGAGATGGGTGAAGGCGTTCAGGAAGTTCTGGCAACTGCTGGTAACAACCACCTGGGCGGCGACGACTTCGACCAGAGAATTATCGACTGGCTGGTTTCCGGCTTCAAGACCTCTGACGGCGTTGACCTGACCGGCGACAAGATGGCGATGCAGCGTCTGAAAGATGCCGCTGAAAAGGCTAAGATCGACCTGTCCGGCGTCACCAGCACCCAGATCACCCTGCCGTTCATCTGCGTTGACAAGACCGGCACTCCTAAGAACCTGGATGTTACCCTGACCCGTGCGAAATTCAATGAACTGACCTCCGACCTGGTCGATGCGACCATGGGCCCGGTTAAACAGGCACTGTCTGACGCAGGCCTGACCGCAAGAGATCTGAACAAGATCCTGCTGGTCGGCGGTTCGACCAGAATCGTTGCTGTTCAGGAAGCTGTCAAGAACGCAACTGGCATGGAACCTTCCAAGAACCTGAACCCGGATGAATGTGTCGCAATCGGTGCGGCTATTCAGGGCGGTGTCCTCGGCGGTGAAGTCAAGGGCCTGCTGCTGCTGGACGTCACTCCTCTGTCTCTGGGTCTGGAAACCCTGGGCGGCGTATTCACCAGAATCATCGACCGCAACACCACCATCCCGACCAAGAAGAGCCAGATCTTCTCGACTGCTGCCGACGGTCAGACCTCTGTTGAGATCCATGTCCTGCAGGGCGAACGTGAATTTGCAAAAGATAACAAGTCGATGGGTATGTTCCGTCTGGACGGTATCCCCGCAGCTCCCCGTGGTGTTCCTCAGATCGAGGTAACCTTCGATATCGACGCAAACGGTATCGTCCATGTATCTGCTAAGGATCTCGGCACCGGTAAGGAACAGCAGATTACCATTACTTCTTCCACCAACATGAGCAAGGAAGATATCGACAAGGCAGTCCGTGAGGCTGAAGCATTCGCTGCTGAAGATAAGAAGGCAAGAGAAGCAGTCGATACCCGCAACAACGCTGACCAGATGGTATTCCAGACCGAGAAGACCCTCAAGGAAGTCGGCGACAAGGTTTCCGGTGCTGAAAAGAGCGAGGTTGAGTCCAAACTGAACGACCTCAAGGAAGCACTCAAGGGCAATGATATCGACCTGATCAAGACCAAACAGGATGAACTGCAGAAGGCCTTCTACGCTCTGTCTGAGAAACTTTACCAGGCACAGGCTGCTCAGGGCGGTGCACAGGGTGCAGGTCCTGATATGGGCAACATGGGCGGCAATATGGGTGGCAACACTACAAACAGCGATCCCAATGTTGTTGATGCAGACTTCCGTGAGGTCAATGACAACAACTAATCAATAACTACAGGCGGGAGATCCCCGGCCGATGATACCGGGTGAGCGGCATTTTGCCGCTTGCCCTGTATTGCGGTTTTGGGGTATTCCCGGGACAAATCCCGCAGCCTTCGGCTGTGGCGGAGGAGGAGAAGCCATTGGCTGACAAACGTGATTATTATGAAGTCCTCGGTGTCCAGAAGGGATGCAGCGAGGATGAACTGAAAAAAGCCTACCGCAAGATGGCAAAAAAATACCACCCGGACTTGAACCCCGGCGATAAGCAGGCGGAGGAAAAGTTTAAGGAGGTCAATGAGGCGTACGAGATCCTTTCCGACCCTCAGAAGCGGCAGCGGTATGACCAGTTTGGCTTTGCCGGCGTCGATCCCAGCTACGGCGGGGGAGCAGGTGCCGGCGGCGGCTTTGGCGGTTTTGGCGGATTCGGCGGCGATATGGGTGATATCGGTTCGATCTTTGAGGACTTTTTCGGCGGCGGCTTTGGCGGCGGCAGAAGAAGTGCCAACCCGAATGCACCCCGTCGCGGCAGCGATATCCATGTACAGGTCTCCATCTCGTTTATGGACGCCTGCAAGGGCGTGACCAAGAAGATCAGCGTTACCCGCACCGAGCAGTGCAAGGAATGTAACGGAACCGGCGCCGAACATGGCACCGCAATGAAGACCTGCCCGACCTGTGGCGGTACCGGTACAGTCAGAGTTCAGCAGCGCACGCCTTTTGGCATGATCGCTTCCCAGCGTCCCTGTGACGCCTGCGGTGGACGGGGCAAGATTATCGAAAAGACCTGTTCCAAGTGCGGCGGCAGGGGAACCACCAGTTCCGCTTCGACCATCGAGGTGGATATCCCGGCAGGTATTGATGATGGGCAGACCCTGTCCCTGCGCGGACGGGGCAATGCAGGACTCAACGGCGGACCGGCAGGCGATCTGCTGGTGACGGTCAGCGTTGCGTCCCATCCGACCTTCAGACGGGAAGGATACGATATCCGCTGCGAGATTCCGGTCAGCTTTTATCAGGCTGTCAACGGCGACGAACTGACCGTCCCGACCATCGACGGCACCGTTGCATATACACTGCCGGAAGGGACCCAACCGGGAACCGTTTTCCGTCTGCGCGGAAAAGGCGTTCAGCGGCTTAACTCTCGTGGACGCGGCGACCAGTATGTCACTGTTGTAGTGGAAGTCCCCAAAGGTCTGACACGCGAACAGAAAGTAAAACTGCGTGAGTTTGAGGAGTCTCTGACCGAAAAGCAGAGCCCAAAGAAAAAGTCGTTTGGTGATAAGCTGAAAGACATGTTCAAATAATAAAAATCAGAGGGATACGATGTGTTCGTACCCCTCTTTTTTGTTGGCTGACGGTTTATTCAGCTGTGTTTTGCCAGTTTTATCCAGACATCTATCAAGGCAATGAGGAGGGAGAGTGACTTTTTTGATAAAAAAACAGACAATTTTTTTCAAAAATGCAACTTTTTGCCATCTATAAAACCATTACTGGTAGAAGGCCGTGCGGCCAGACAACAGAAAGGTTGTGACGATATGAAACGGTTCAAGATTTTCAAAACGGGGCTGGCAGCAGGAACAGCTGCTTTGATGGCTCTCTGCCTGTTTGCCGGGTGCGGTGCATCGTCCGGCGGTTCGGGAGATTACGCTGTTTCGACGACCGCGGTCAGCAGCAATTCGATGGCGGCTGACGCTGTAATGGAAGAAGCGGGGTACGCGCCCGAAACAGCAGCACTGGCGGATACTGCCGGGGAACTTGACCCGGAAGATTTTGCGCAGGACCGTAAGATTATTTATACTGCGGATGTAGACATTGAGACGGAAAATTATGAAGACGGGGTAACGACCATCCGTTCTCTTCTGGATGAGACGGGCGGATATATCTCCTCGACCTCTCAGTCGGGCAGTTCGACAGACGGCAACCGCCGTGCAAATTACACCTGCCGGATTCCGTCAGGAGAATATCGGGGCTTTCTGGATGGACTGTCGGGAGCGGGGAATGTCTATTCTGTCTCGGAATACACCGACGATATTACGATGGAGTATATCGACGTTGAAGCGCGGCTCAGCTCGCTGGAGTCCCAGCGCGACCGGCTGCAGCAGCTCGCTGATGAAGCAGAGGATATTGAAACGCTGCTTTCAATTGAGACTCAGCTGAGCAATGTCCAGTACCAGCTGGAAAGTTATACTGCTCAAATGCGCAGTTACGACAACCAGGTAGATTATTCTACTGTCAATATCTATCTCCGCGAAGTTCGCAAGGTTTCGGAGGGGACCGGCTTCGGTACTCGTATCCGGGCTGCTTTCTCGGGAAGCTGGGAGAACTTCGTCAGCGGTGTGCAGGGATTTGTGATCGCAGTGATTTATGCGCTGCCGATGATCGTGATTTTGGCGGTTATCGCAGTGATTGTCATTCCAATTGTCGTCCGTCACAACCGCCGCGTTCGTGCGCACCGGAGCGAAACGCTTGCTTCCGGCGGACAGGGTTGGAACCATGTCCAGTCCGCACCGGAGAAAAAGACAGAAGAAAAGGAAACGCCTGATCAGAAGGAATAAATGCTGACGGCAGGGAAGGACTTGACCTTTCGGAATAAAGGTGCTATACTTTAATAAATAAAACCTTTAAAGTACGAAAGGAAATTACAAATGAAGATTGCAGTTGTAGGGCTGGGACTGATCGGCGGATCTTTCTGCCGTGCCATTAAAAAGAAGACCAGCCATATCTGTTATGGCTGGAACCGTTCCCGTGAGGTTATTCGGGCGGCACTGGCTGAAGAGGCCATCGACGGAGAAATAAAAGATTTGTCCCAGCTGCGGGATTTTGATTTGGTGATTCTCGGGTTCCATCCTGAGCTGACTATCCGGTTTGCGCAGGAACATATTGACTGTTTTCCAAAACACGGGCTGACGATTGATACCTGCGGCGTGAAAAAGAGCATTGTTGATGTCCTCCAGCCGTTGTTCGACGAAGCGGGCGCGCCGTTTATCGGGGTGCATCCGATGGCAGGACGGGAGTTTTCGGGATTTGCCTATTCGTTGGCCAGCCTGTATGAGGGCGCAAGTTTTATCATGACGCCGTCTGAAACGGCAAACCCCGAGCATATCCGGCTGCTGAGCGAATTTGCACGGGAGGTCGGGTTTACCCGGATTGTCAATACCGACCCCGAGACCCATGACGCAACCATTGCGTATACCTCTCAGGTTGCGCATGTCCTCTCCAATGCCTATGTCAAAAGCCCGACGCTGAAAAATGAAAGCGGTTTTTCGGCTGGTTCCTTTAAAGACCTGTCCCGTGTCGCGCGGCTGAATGCCGATATGTGGACCGAATTGTTCATGATGAACCGGGATGCGCTGGTCTTTGAGATTGAGACACTTGCCAAAAACCTGCTCAATTACAGCGAGGCGCTCCGGGCAGGAGACCGGCAGCGGCTGCATTCCCTGCTCAAAGAGGGAAGTGACCTGAAAGAGTGGGCAACGGCACGGGATGCCGGACAAAAGATGGATCTGTAAAGAAATAAAACAGCGGAGTTTTGCGGGCACCGACAGCCCCTGTAAGCTCCGCTGTTTTATTTGGCAATAAGTGTGTAGCCACAAGCCGAACAGTTGACGTGTATACCGGCGACAGACAGGATATTTCCACACATAGGGCAGGTCCATTTTTCCTCTTCCCCGCGCAAAAAGATGGATATTCCGTCCTGACGGATTATTTGCAGGTTTTCGATCGGGCAGATCAAACCGCCGGTTTTCGTCTGGTACCGTTGGTTTAAAGAGAGCAGGCGTTTGCAGGGAAATTCAGTGCAGTCTGCGCAGGATTCAGATTTTCCTCTGCATTCCTTTTGACAGTTTTTCAGGATACAAGTTTGACTTTTTCTGGTTGTTCTCGTCCTGCATCCAACGCAGGGATTTTTCCTTTTCTGATATTGCGCACAAATATAGCAGTCAATGCCGCAGGGTGCAATCAGCTGTTCCTCCATTCAAACGATCTCCTTCAACCGGTTTGCTGGTTTTCTGTTGCTGGTATTCCTGACCCCATTCTTCCATTGAACGGATAATCGGACGCATTGACTCTCCCAAGCTGCTTAAGGCGTACTCTACCCGATATGGTTCATTGAAAACTGTACGGGTGATGATTCCGTCTGCTTCCATCGAACGCAAACTTTCAGTCAGGACCTTCTGGCTGATGCCATCAAGAGAACGTTTCAGCTCATTAAAATTCCATGGCCGGACCAGCAGATTGCGCAGAATCAGCAGCTTCCATTTACTTCC
>DVLN01000125.1 GCA_018715465.1 Candidatus Faecivivens stercorigallinarum
TGGACGATTAAAAAGTGATTATCGTTATTCAAAAGATGTCGTCTACAACAATTTCCCATGGCCTACGCCTACTAACGCCCAAAAAGCAAAAATTAAACAGACTGCACAGGCAATTCTGGATGCCCGTGCTCTTTATCCTGATTCCAGCCTTGCTGACCTGTACGATGAGGTTACCATGCCGCCGGAACTGCGCAAAGCACACCAGAATAATGACCGTGCTGTTATGCAGGCTTACGGCATGTCCATAAAGGACACGACCGAAAGCAGCTGTGTTGCCCAGCTTATGAAAATGTATCAGGAATTAACACAAGGCAAATAATTACGCAAAACGCCCCGGCGCATGGCTTTTATACCACACGCCGGAGCGTTTATTTTATTCAGGAGGAGTCTCCCTATCGGGATTCAGATTATTTCCCTTCTGCCAGCTGTTCGGTGACCGTCAGCTGTCCATTGTCTGCGTCGACAATCAGCGTGCTGCCCTCGTGAATCTGACCGGCAATGATCATCCGGCCGATCAGCGTCTCGACTTTACGCTGCAAGAACCGTTTGAGCGGCCGTGCGCCATAGATCGGGTCGTAGGCACCGTCGATGACATACTGCTTTGCATCCTCAGTCAGCATTACTTTCAGCTGCTTATCTTCCAGCCGGCGGCAGAGGTCGGCGACTTGCAGGTCGATGATGCCCGAGATGTTGTCGCGGGTCAGCGGCTTATAGAAGACGATCTCGTCCAAACGGTTCAGGAATTCAGGACGGAAGGAGCGTTTCAGCAGCTCTTCTACCTGAGATTTCGCGCTGTCGGTGATCTCGCCGGTGCTCTCGTCAATGCCCGAAAGCAGGATTTCCGAACCAAGGTTACTGGTCAGAATGATAATGGTATTCTTGAAGTCGACCGTCCGGCCCTGCGAATCGGTGATCCGCCCGTCGTCCAGCACCTGCAGCAGGATGTTGAAGACATCCGGGTGGGCCTTTTCGACCTCATCGAACAGGATGACCGAGTACGGGTGCCGTCTGACCGCTTCGGTCAGCTGGCCGCCTTCCTCGTAGCCGACGTATCCGGGAGGCGCTCCGATCAGGCGGGATACCGCGAATTTCTCCATGTATTCGCTCATGTCGATACGAACCATGTTCTTTTCATCGTCAAACAGCGTCTCGGCCAAGGTTTTCGCCAGCTCGGTCTTACCAACACCGGTCGGGCCGAGGAACAGGAAAGAACCAATCGGGCGGTTGGGGTTGGCGATACCGGCACGCGAACGGATAATCGCTTCGGTGACCTTCTCGACCGCTTCGTCCTGGCCGATGACACGCTTATGCAGAATCTTGTCCAGGTGCAGCAGTTTCTCCCGCTCCCCTTCAACCAGCCGCTGTACCGGAATGCCGGTCCAGCGTTCGACAATGCGGGCAATCTCGTCTTCTGTCACCTTGTTGCGGAGCAGCGAACTGGTTTTGCCCGATTCAACCTGCTGTTCCTCTTCTTCCAGCTGCTTTTTCAGGGCAGGAAGTTTGCCATATTTCAGCTCGGCGGCCTTGTTCAGGTCGTAGTCCCGCTCGGCGCGTTCAATCTCGGCGCTGACCGCCTCAATCTCCTCGCGCAGTTTGGCAACCCCGCCAATTGCGTTTTTCTCGTTCTCCCACTTTGCCTTCATCTGGGCAAAACGGTCCTTTTCCTCCGCCAGTTCACGCCGCAGTTCGGTTAAGCGCTCCTGTGCACGGGAATCCTCTTCCTTTGCAACCGCCGCTTCCTCGATTTGCAGCTGAATGATATGACGGGAAATCTCGTCCAGTTCGGTCGGCATCGAGTCCATCTCGGTGCGGATCATCGCGCAGGCTTCGTCAATCAGGTCAATCGCCTTATCCGGCAAAAACCGGTCGGTGATATACCGGCTGGAAAGGGTGACTGCCGAAATGATCGCCTGGTCGGTGATCTTGACTCCGTGGAAGACCTCGTACCGTTCCTTCAGGCCGCGCAGGATTGCAATTGCGTCCTCCTGGGTCGGTTCCTCGACCATGACCGTCTGGAAACGACGTTCAAGGGCCGCGTCCTTTTCAATATACTTGCGGTACTCGTCCAGCGTCGTCGCACCAATACAGTGCAGCTCGCCGCGGGCCAGCATCGGCTTTAACAGGTTGCCAGCATCCATCGAGCCTTCGGTCTTGCCGGCGCCGACAATCGTATGGATCTCATCAATAAACAGGATGATCCTGCCTTCGCTCTTCTTGACCTCGCCCAATACCGCTTTCAGTCTTTCCTCAAACTCGCCGCGGTATTTTGCACCCGCGATCAGCGCGCCCATATCCAGCGAGAAGATCGTCCGGTCACGCAGTGATTCCGGGACATCCCCGCGGACAATCCGCTGTGCCAGCCCCTCGGCAATCGCCGTCTTGCCGACGCCCGGTTCACCGATCAGGACAGGGTTATTCTTGGTCTTACGGGACAGAATACGGATGACATTTCGGATCTCATTGTCACGGCCGATGACCGGGTCCAGTTTATTCGAACGCGCTTCCTCGACAAGGTCCTTGCCGTACTTTTTCAGTGCGTCATAGGTATCCTCCGGCGAATCACTGGTGACCCGCTGGCTGCCGCGGACGGTGGACAGCGCCTGCAAAAAGCTTTCCTCATTTAAATTGAAAGGCTTCCATGCCTCTTTCAGCTCGCTGCCGGGATTATCCAGCAGAGCCAGAAACAGATGCTCTACCGAGACAAACTCGTCCTGCATCCGGGCGGCGGTCTTCTCCGCTTCGTTCAGCACCCGGTCGCAGTCCCGCGAAACATAGACCTTATCCGGCTCACGGCCGGGGCCAGTCACCTTAGGCAATCTCTCAATCCCTGACTGCAACGCGTGCAGCAGCGCCGCAGGCTGTACCCCCATCTTGCTGACCAGCTGCGGAATCAATCCTTCTGAATCGGACAGCAGCGCATAGGCCAGATGCAGATTCTCGATCTGCATATTGTTGTATTCAATCGCCATACTCTGGGCGTTCTTGACCGCTTCGAGTGATTTCTGGGTTAATTTCTGTGCATCCACTGTGCTCATTCCTTTCTATATCCAACAATTCAAAACAAATCAAACGGTTTTGACGGACTAAACTTTCTGAACCATTCCATTTCCCCCTCAGTTGAAGGTTGGTTTATGTTTTAGCACTCTTTTTTCGTGAGTGCTAATTTTATTATACACCTTTTTCCACCGTTGTCAATAGGTTTTTTCAATTCTTTTTTGAAAAATTCCAAAATTTTATCCTGCGTCAATACATCGTATTATCCATATCAAAAAAATTGTGATATCATACGATATAAATATATTCGGAATGGTTCACATTCTGTTCAAAGTATGCTATACTAGGAAGGCAGCAGGAAATCAAGCTGTCTTAAAGCCCCCGATTTTCTGCATATCGTTTCAACTTTTCAATCGAAAGGATGTTCCTGTCAGATGAAAGAACTTGTCTATCTATTCTTACTGTTCGCCCGAATCGGCGGACTGACCTTCGGCGGCGGCTATGCGATGCTGCCGATCCTCCAGCGTGAGCTGGTCGACAACCGCGGCTGGGCCACCGAAGAAGAACTCGCCGACTACTACGCAATCGGCCAGTGCACCCCCGGCATTATCGCCATCAACACCGCAACCTTTATCGGCGCAAAACGCAAGGGCATTATCGGCGGTATCGTCGCCACCATCGGCGTCGTCTTCCCGTCCATGATCATTATTAGCATCATCGCCGCCTTTTTGCAGAACTTTGCCGATTATCCGGTGGTGATCCATGCGTTTGCCGGCATCCGGGTTTGCGTCTGCGTGTTGATCCTCAATGCAATCATCAATCTGTGGAAAAAGGCAGTCATCGACCTGCCGACCCTGATCATCTTCCTGGTCGTTGCGGTCGGTTCGGTCTTCACCAGCATCTCCCCCGTCTTCTATGTCATCGGCGCTGCGATTGCGGGCATCATTATCCAGAATATCCGCGCCAAATCTGCCAAAGGGGGTAAAAACTGATGATCTTTCTGAGACTCTTCTACGAATTTTTCAAGGCCGGACTGTTCGCAATCGGCGGCGGACTGGCTACCCTCCCCTTCCTGTCCAACATCGCCGATACGACCGGATGGTTTACCCAGGCTGACCTGGCAAACATGGTCGCGATCTCGGAATCCACCCCCGGCCCAATTGGCGTCAACATGGCTTCCTATGTCGGCTTTACGACCGGTGCAACGACTGGCATCCCGTTTGGCAACATCCTCGGGTGCATCGTCGCGACGATGGGTCTGACCTGCCCGTCCATTATCATCATCCTGATTATCTTCGGCCTGCTTAAGAAATTTAAGGAAAACAAATATGTCAAGGCGGCGTTTTATTCGCTGCGCCCTGCTTCGACCGGTCTGATCGCCGCTGCCGGGCTGTCGGTCGTCGAAATCTCGCTGGTCAAGCTGGGATTGTTCTCGGAGTACGGTCTGGGTGCAATTTTTGACTGGAAGGCGATTATCCTTGCGGTCGTACTGTTCCTGCTGATCAAGTACCTGCCCAAAGTCAACAAAAAGCTGGACCTTCATCCGGCATTTTACCTGCTGCTGTCGGCAATCGTCGGGATTGTCCTCAAGTTCTGAGCGCAAACCTGCCGGACAGGCTGTTCTGAATGCTGAATATTTGAAAAGAAACTCTTTTCATCCGCTGTGCGATGGCTGCCATTTTTGTGGCAGCCATCGCTTTTTCTTCACACAATATTCGTATAATCTTCAACTTGCCGACAGCTGCGTTCACAGGAAATTAACTGAATCTGCAAGGTTTTGTGATATACTTGGTAAATATAAAAAGATCTTACTATTACGTGTCAGAAGGAAAGGACGAATGTTGATGGATAGCTTAGGAATCAGCAAACTGGATCTGAAAAGACAAAACCGGATGCAGATTCTGCGCTTACTGCGCAACAATGGGCCGATTTCCCGTATCGACATCGCACATACCATCCATATCACAAAAGCTGCGGTCACCATCATCACCAACGAGATGATCCGCGAAGGTATCCTCATCGAAATCGGCGAACAGGCCCCCACTGGCAAGGTCTCGCGGGGGCGCAAGAAAATACTGTTGGATATCCACTCGACCTGGCGGCTGGTTCTCGGTATCTCGCTGCACGGCGGATGGGTGGATGTCGGCCTGTGTACATTAAACGGTTCGATCGTCGAACACCATACCGCCCCGCTCCAGCCGAACGACCCGCCGGAACAGCTGATAGGCGCGATCCGCTCGATCTATGGCGATCTCGCCTACAAAAACGACCTGAAACAGGATTCACTGATCGGAGTCGGCGTCGCGGTCGACCCGGCTTATTTTCCGATCTGCGGTATAGAACGCGGCAGAAACGGACAGACTGTTTTTACAGGGCTCGAGAAAAAGCTCTGCACGTGTTTCAGCTTCCCCGCAGCCTTTGGCGAACTGGCCGAGGCTATCTCGGTCGCTGAGAGCGATTTCTGCCCCGGGAGCCAGAGTGCACAGCACCAGGTCGTCTTGCAGATGGGCGGGAGCTTCGGCAGCTGTGTCACCATCGGTCAGGAATCCTACCGCGGCGCAAACGGAAGGGCATGCAGGTTTGAAAACCTGCCACTGGGCGAAACCCGCTCGACCGTCCGCAATACCCTGTCAAAGCAGGCTGTCGCACGGCAGCTGGACGATCTTCACACCCGCCAGCTCTCCCCTTCTCTCGACAGCCAGAGTGCAAACGACCGGCAAAAGGCGGAATGGATCTTCTGCCGAAGTGGATTCAGCCCCGAAGACCCCGCTGTCTGCCGCTATTTTGATGAGATACGGACGGATTATACCTCCGTCTTCCAGACCGTCCTCACCATGTTTGACCCCGAAACGGTCATCGTCCAGCCGGATGAATCGGTCCTCGAAGCCCTCAGCCAGGCAATCGGCAACATCAATGCAAGGCTGGGAAGGGAGGCCATCCGGCTGTCCAGATTTGACGAAACCAACCTCTTCCTGACTGGGGCGGCGCTGGCGGTGCGGGAATGTTTTACCAACCGGGGCGGCACGATGCCGGAGACAGAGTAACCACCGCTGCATAAACAGTGCCTGCCGGAATGGATACAGGTGTAATTTTATACGCTGTTTATCTGAATTTTTCACAAAATCTGATTTACATTTTAAAGAGATTGTGTTATACTGAGATAAATTCTTTTTTGAAACAGCGTATCTTTATTTCCCCGCTGCTCAAACTGAAAAAAGCGCGGTAACGAGACGAACGCTGTTTTCGTCTCGTTTTTGCTTTATATCGACCTTTTTGGAGGTTTTTCATGAAAAAACATCTGCCCCATGCCTGCTCCGAATGGCGGCGGCTGGTGATCGGCGGCGCCGCTGCCGGGATGATCTATCTGCTTGTTGCTCTGATGACAGGTCTGTCTGCTGCTGTTTCCAGGCTGGATCCGCCGGTGCTGGGGTCGCTGTGCGGCATTGTATCCGGCTGTATCTTCCTCGCCGTCAACACCCTCTTGCTGCATGCGACCATCAAGCGGATCGCTTCGGGAAGGAGCGGTCCGGGAATCTACCGGCTCAGCTATGCGGGACGGTATCTGCTTGCGGGCGTGGTGCTGGCGGTCGGGTTTGCTTTTTTTGACCCGTTTGCTGTCTTTGTCGTGCTGGTCTCGCCTAAAATCACCTATCTGGTCTGCGCGCTGGCCGGTATTGGAATGGAATCCTGAACCACTTTTCTTACAGACTGGAAGCCGGGAAATGCTGAACCGGTTTCTTCTGATATATTTCCGCAAAAAGGAGGTGCTTTGATTTGGAAGGACCCAGAATATTTTTTACCCTCCCCTTTTTCGGCGGCATCAATATCAATGAAACGGAGATCAACCTGACGATTGTCACCCTGATCCTGTTGGTGCTCAGCCTGGTGCTCACCCACAAGATGGAAAAGATCCCCCGCAAAAAGACACAGATCCTCGCTGAAAAAATTGTCATCACCATCGACAACCTTGTCGAACAGACAATGGGAAAACGGTATATGAACTTTGCGCCGTATATGATGACCATTTTTGCCTGCTCCCTGATCGGCAGCCTGATCGGCCTGGTCGGACTGCGTTCGACAACCCAGGACTTCAATACCACGCTGACCTGGGCGCTGGTAACGGCGTTTTTTATCCATTATGTCGGTTTTAAGTACAGCGGTTTTGTCGGCTACCTCAAGAGCTTTACCGAACCGGTCAAGCTCCTGACCCCGATCAACCTGATCGGGATTGCCACGACCCCGATGTCGATGTCGCTCCGTCACTTCGGCAACGTCTTGGGCGGCGGTATCATCATGTCGCTGCTGTATACCGCGCTGGGGTCACTCAGCTCGATGATCCACATTCCGATCCCGATTCTGGAGGTCGGTATCCCTGCCATCCTGTCGCTTTACTTTGACCTGTTCAGCGGCGTCATGCAGGCGTTTATCTTCTGCATGCTGACGATGGCCTATATCTCCAACACCGGTCCTTCGGACGATATCGCTTAAAGTAAGGTCCTGAAAAACATAAAAATCCTTTAAAAAAACTTTTGCACAGAAAGGAAATGAATTATGAACAATATCGACGGCATCACTTTGATTAAAGCAGCTTCCGCCATCGGCGCAGGTCTCGCCATGATCGCAGGTATCGGCCCCGGTATCGGCGAAGGTTACGCCGCAGGTAAGGCAGTCGAGGCAGTCGCCAGACAGCCCGAAAGCCAGGGCCTCGTTACCAAAACCATGCTGATCGGCTGTGCGATCGCGGAAACGACCGGTATCTACGGCCTGTTTATCGCCCTCGCGCTGCTGTTCTTCAACCCGCTGCTGTAATGCAGCCGGATGCAGGACAGTTCCACCGCTTTATATGAAAGGTACGGTTTAATCAGTATGACCGAATCAATTTTCAGTGTCAGCGGCTGGCAGCTGCTCTTTACCCTCATCAACCTCGTCATTGATTATTTTATCCTGAAAAAATTCCTCTACCAGCCGGTCAAAAAGATGTTCGCGCAGCGTCAGGCTGAGGTCGAGGATACCTACAAAAAGGCGGATGAGGCCAACGCTGACGCCACCAGCCTTAAACAGCAGTATGAACAGAAGATGGCCGGCGCCAGAGAAGAGGCGGATGCAATTGTCCGCAATGCGACCGGCCGTGCACAGGTCCGCTCCGACGCGATGATCGCCGAGGCAAGGCAGAACGCTTCCGAAATCATCCACCGCGCAGATGAGCAGGCTGCCATCGAAAAGAAACAGGCACTTAATCAGGTTAAAAACCAGATCGCCGACCTCGCTTTGCAGGCCGCGGAAAACGTCATCCGCAAAGAACTGGATGCCGATTCCCACCGCAAGATGATCGACGATTTCATCGAAAATGTAGGTGAACAGCAATGGCAGAACTGATCCAGAAGGTATACGCACAGGCGCTTTTTGACGCCGCTGTCGAAGAGGACCTTCTGGAACAGGTCCGGTCCGAGCTGGATACCCTGGCCGGTATCTGCGCCGGACAGCCGGTCTTTCTGACCATCCTCTCCTCCCCCGCTGTCTCGCGGGAGGAAAAGGCGGAGATCCTCCGCGATACGATCGGCGGCAGGGTCCAGAAGATCGTATACAATTTCTTCCGCATCCTCGCCGACGAACAGCGCGCCGGTCTGCTGCCGCAGATCCAGGAAAGCTTCACCGCCCTTTACCGTCAGTATCACAACATCCTGCCGGTGAAGGCTGTGACCGCCATCCCGATGACCGAAGATCAGGTGCAGCGGCTGTCTGAGCGGCTGTCGGCGCTGTCGGGCAAAAATGTTCTGCTGCAAAATGAGGCAGACCCCGCTCTGATCGGCGGCGTGCTGCTGCAATATGACGGGCATGAGCTGGACGGCTCGGTCCGCGAACGGCTGGACAGCCTGCGCAGAAACCTGTCCAGCATTGTACTGTAACTTCACTTTCTTTTAGTCTAATCAGTTAGGAGGGTTCAAACCCAAATGGAATTGCGCCCCGAAGAAATTACCCAGCTGATCAAAGCACAGATCAAAAACTACGACTGCAAGGCTACCATGACCGATACCGGTACGGTCGTCACTGTCGGCGACGGTATTGCAAGGGTATATGGTTTGCAGGACTGCATGTCCGGTGAACTGCTGCTCTTCCCCGGCGACGTCTACGGTATGGCACTCAACCTCGAAGAGGATTTTGTCGGCGCCGTCCTGCTCGGCTCGGATTCCGGCATCAAGGAGGGCGATACCGTCCGCAGAACCGACCGGATTGTCTCGGTCCCTGTCGGTGAAGCACTGCTCGGCCGCGTCGTAAACCCGCTTGGTCAGCCAATCGACGGCAAGGGTCCGCTCCTTACCACCGAGACCCGCCCGATCGAATCCCCGGCTCCCGGCATCATTGAACGCAAGAGCGTTCATCAGCCGCTTCAGACCGGTATTAAGGCTATTGACTCGATGATCCCGATTGGCCGCGGTCAGCGCGAGCTGATCATCGGTGACCGTCAGACCGGTAAAACCGCCATCGCGCTGGATACCATCATCAACCAGAAGGGCAAAGACGTCATCTGTATTTACGTCGCTATCGGCCAGAAAAGGTCGACCGTTGCAGGTGTTGTCGAAACGCTGACTGCAAACGGCGCGATGGATTATACCATCGTCGTATCGGCGACCGCGTCCGAGCTGGCTCCGATCCAGTATATCGCGCCCTATGCGGGCTGTGCGATGGGCGAATATTTTATGTACAAGGGAAAACACGTTCTGTGCGTCTACGACGACCTGTCCAAGCATGCCGTCGCCTACCGCGCCCTTTCGCTGCTGCTCAAACGCCCTCCGGGACGTGAAGCATACCCCGGCGACGTCTTCTACCTCCATTCCCGTCTGCTGGAACGGGCGGCCTGCCTCTCCCCCGAGCTGGGCGGCGGCACGCTGACCGCTCTGCCGATCATCGAAACCCAGGCGGGCGACGTCTCGGCCTATATCCCGACCAACGTCATCTCGATCACCGACGGCCAGATCTTCCTCGAAACCGAGCTGTTCAACTCGGGCATCCGCCCGGCGGTCAACCCCGGCATCTCGGTCTCCCGTGTCGGCGGCAATGCTCAGATCAAGGCGATGAAAAAGGTCTCGGGTACCCTCAAGCTCGCTTACTCACAGTATCGTGAATTGGAGAGCTTCGCCCAGTTCGGCTCCGACCTCGACCGCGATACCCGCGAACGCCTCGACCAGGGCGCACGCATCGTCGAAGTCCTGAAACAGGGCGAAAATTCCCCTGTTCCGGTCGAACACCAGGTCATCATCATCTACGCGGTTATCAACAATTTCCTTTCGTCGGTGCCGGTCAGCCGGATCGCCGACTTTGAAAAGGAACTGATGGCTTATATCGAGTCTACCCGCCCGGAAATCAGCGCGGCAATCCGCGAAACCGGAAAGCTGGAACCCGATACCGAAAACCAGCTCAAAGAACTGCTGACTGTCTTTGCGGGGAAGTTTAACAATGAATAATATCGGAAGGAAGGTGGTCTGATGGGCGCTTCGATGAAGGATATCAAAAGCCGTATCAAATCGGTCGAAAGCACAATGCAGATTACCAAGGCGATGGAACTGGTCTCCTCTTCCAAGCTGCGCAGGGCGAAGGAACGCGCTGAAAATGCGCGCCCGTTTTTCAATGTCCTGTACAAAACGGTCTCCGATCTCGCCGCTGAGATGAACGGCGATGAGACGGTCTACAGCCGCGCTCCCAAAGACAAGCCGGCACTGTATATCATCATCGCCGGCGACCGTGGGCTGGCGGGCGGCTACAACGCCAATATCTTCCGGCTCGCCGCTGAACAGCCCGATTTTAAGGGCGCAAAGGTCATCGCAATCGGACGCAAGGCGATTGAAAAATATGCCCACAGCCCCGATGTCGAGATGATCGCCGAATATCCCGGTCTGGCAGAACGGATGCGTGTCTCCACCGTCCAGACGATCACCCGCCAGCTGCTCCGGCTGTGGCATAACCGTGAGATCAGCAGGGTACGGATACTGTTCACCCAGTTCGTCACCGCCCTCAACCAGCAGGCGTCTATCCTGGATGTCCTCCCCCTCTCGCTGCGCAACGCTGCCGGCAGACAGTCGACTGAGATCATCTATGACCCCAGTCCCCAGGCTGTCTT
Source organism: Candidatus Faecivivens stercorigallinarum (assembly GCA_018715465.1). GTDB lineage: Bacteria > Bacillota > Clostridia > Oscillospirales > Ruminococcaceae > Faecivivens > Faecivivens stercorigallinarum. Next base: position 11,111 of record DVLN01000125.1, read on the forward strand.
CTCCGCGATCATCCCCCAGTACCTGACCGGTATCATCTACGGCGCTGTAACCGAAAGCTACGCTTCCGAACAGGGCGCCAGAAGGACCGCAATGGAGGCCGCAACCGGAAATGCGGAAGAGATGATCCAGAGCCTCTCCCTCAGCTATAACCGTGCAAGACAGGCTTCGATTACCCAGGAACTGACCGAGATCGTCTCGGGTGCGAACGCCGCCCAATAACATTTGCTACCCTGTAGCGGCGGCATTGATACAAAAATACCAGGTATGAAAGGAGATATTCATGCCAGAGAAAAATATTGGCAAGGTCGTTCAGATCATCGGACCTGTCCTCGATATCCGGTTTGATGCTGACCACCTGCCGAATCTGCTGAATGCGATCCATATTCAAAACGAGGGCAAAACGCTGGTCGCTGAAGTCGCCCAGCATATCGGCGGCGACGTCGTCCGCTGCATCGCGATGAGCTCGACTGACGGGCTTCGCCGCGGTGTCGAGGCAGTCGACACCGGCTCCCCGATTACAGTGCCCGTCGGCCCGCAGACGCTCGGCCGGATCTTTAACCTGCTCGGCGAACCGGTCGACAACAAACCGGCTCCCGATATCCAAAAACGTCTCCCCATCCATCGCCCCGCTCCCTCCTTCGAGGAGCAGGTCACCTCGACTGAAATCCTCGAGACCGGTATCAAGGTCATCGACCTGATCGCCCCCTATCAGAAGGGCGGTAAAATCGGTCTGTTCGGCGGTGCGGGCGTCGGGAAAACCGTTCTGATCATGGAGCTGATCAACAACGTCGCGACCCAGCATGGCGGCATTTCCGTCTTTACCGGGGTCGGCGAACGTACCCGTGAGGGCAACGACCTGTACAACGAGATGATCGAATCGGGGGTTATCAACAAGACCGCCCTCGTCTACGGTCAGATGAACGAACCGCCCGGAGCAAGAATGCGGGTCGGCCTTTCGGGGCTGACGATGGCGGAATACTTCCGGGATGAGGAAAACCAGGACGTTTTGCTGTTTATCGACAACATCTTCCGCTTTACCCAGGCAGGCTCGGAAGTTTCGGCGCTGCTGGGCCGTATGCCGTCGGCGGTCGGATACCAGCCGACGCTGGCGACCGAGATGGGCGCTTTGCAGGAACGGATTACCTCCACCAAAAAAGGCTCGATCACCTCGGTCCAGGCGGTCTATGTACCGGCTGACGACCTGACCGATCCCGCTCCTGCGACGACCTTTGCCCACCTCGACGCGACCACCGTCCTTTCGAGAAGCATCTCGTCGCTGGGCATCTACCCGGCGGTTGACCCGCTGGAATCGACCTCCCGCATCCTCTCCCCCGCTGTCGTCGGAAAGGAACACTATGAGGTCGCACGGGCTGTCCAGGCCACCCTCCAGCGGTACAAGGAATTGCAGGATATCATCGCGATTCTCGGCATGGACGAGCTGTCGGAAGAAGACCGGTTGACCGTCGCACGGGCGCGTAAAATCCAGCGTTTTCTCTCCCAGCCGTTCACTGTCGCGGAACAGTTCACCGGCATGCAGGGCAAATATGTCCCGCTGTCGGAGACCATCCGCGGATTTAAAGAGATCATCGAAGGCAAGCATGACGATCTGCCCGAATCCGCCTTCCTGTTTGTCGGTTCCATCGACGAAGCGGTCCAAAAGGCTAAATCCGGGCAGGCTTAAAGGAGCGGTCGGATGAAGAGCTTTAAATTGCAGATTGTCGCCCCTGACCGGGTCCTCTATGACGGCGAAGCAACCTTCCTGCTGGTCCGTGCGGCCAGCGGCGATATCGGCATCCAGGCCAACCATCAGAAGCTGGTCACTCCGCTGACCATCGGGAAGATGAAGGTCGAATTTGCCGACGCCCAGCCCCGTTTCGCAGCGATCACCGGCGGGTTTATGAAGGTCGGCGACAATGTCGTCACCGTCCTGACGACCGCCTGTGAATGGCAGGATGAAATCGACGTCGAGCGGGCAAAAAGGGCCGCTGAACGGGCCAAAAAGGACAAACTCGCCGCCCGTTCCAAAATCGAGATGGACCATGCCGAGGTCCGGCTCAAACGGGCACTCAACCGAATCAGCGTCGCAAAAAAATAACGGCTCTTTACAGGCAGTCCTGTCAGACAGGATTGCCTGTATTTGCTATTTTATCGTCCAATAAGTAAAACCGGTATCTTTGCCCACCACGACGGTGGATTGAAGATACCGGTTTTTCATTTGGCTTCCGGGGAGCTGATGCTTATTCATCCAGCAATGAACTGGGCAGTTCCGGCTCAGATACCGAACTCTCGCTGGATTCTTCAAACGACGACGAAACCTGCGTTGTTTGCTGCTGCTCTCCGACTGCAAACAACACCATCGCGCAGACTCCAAGCAGGACAACCACCCCGCCCAGCAACCCCAGCAGCCGCAGGTTCCTTCTTGAAAAGCCGCTGCTTTCCAGCGGGATGAATTCCTTGCCGCCCAGCCGCTGGCCGCATACCGGGCAGGTCGTCCCTTCCAGAGGGATACCACATTTGGGACAGAGATTTTTTGTGTGCACTGAAACATCTTCCTTTACTGAGGATATTCCACCTTCCGACATTCTCCTGTGTCAGTATACCATATCCCCGCGGCCGGTTAAAGAGAAATCATGTGAAC
>DVLN01000126.1 GCA_018715465.1 Candidatus Faecivivens stercorigallinarum
TTCCTATAAAATACACTCTCGACATCCAATAATCGCCAGCCATCGTCATAATCCGATGAAAACTCCCAGCAGAGACTCTAAACGCTCGAACAAATATTCACTGCCCATTCAGGTAGAGATCAGTCAACCCGCTGGTAAAATAATCGAACAGCGCACTCGCTCCATATATCCCCAGTATGACAAGGACAGCCGCGGCAACAACCGCTGTTATCCAGAAAACCCTCCCGGTCGGCAGTTCAATTTTTTTCCGCAGATGGCCCTCCGCCGCCGTATCACTAGCAGACGGCGGATTGACCTCCGTGCCGCATTCGGGGCAGAATCTGCTTTTCACTATTTTCCCGCATCCGGGACAAACTTTAGACATTTTGCGCATTCCTCCTATTCTGATTGATCAATCCACCAAAACGGCAAATCAGCTCTCGTTTGCCAGGCATCTGGTGCGTGGTACAGCATCGGCATCAAGTCATCAGCGACACGCTGTACCGTCTGAGACTGTCCACCGGACAGTCTCAGAGGACAACCGGACGAAAACCTGTCAGCGGCGTGCCGCCCCACGTAGTTCACTGACAGCATAAATCGAAAGCTACAAGCTCGCTCGTTTATGGAAAAAGCCCGCATCGAGCGGGCCTTTCCCCAAGGAAGACCCCTTGCAAGGGTCTTCCCACGGGTCCATACACTGCGGTGTATGGACCCTCCCTGTCCTGTGCCTGTTTTGGGGAAAGGATTTCGCCCTCCGCAGAGGGCGACCAAGAGCGCTGTTATGGTTCGCTGCGCGAACCGTGACCTGCGATTTTTTGAAAAAAATCGAGTAAAACTTTTTAATCATTACCGACGCCAGTTTGTGTATGACCCAACCCCGGCGCTCTACGCGCCGGTCAAACCACCGGGTAGAGAATACGCACAACTTCTATCGTTCCGAGCGGTGAAGCGACGTGCGTTTGCTGAGCACTTAGAGCGGGGTACAACATCGGCATTTAGGGAGCGAGCAACCAGCTGGATTGCTGCACTGCGCCGGACACCGAGTTAAACAGCGCGCAGGATGAATACCGGTATGGGCGGATCTCCGGGACGGTTGCGGAAATCGGTGACAAGGACGGTATATTCTTTCGGATCAATGGTCGCGAGATATTCCAGCAGCCGGTCGCGCTCTTCATAGCCGGTATCGCCGCCATGATAGATGCAGGCGCAGACGACGCCATGAGGTTTGATCAGCCTGAGTGCCTTTTCAATCGCCTGGATGCTGGTATCCGGGTGGGTAAAAATCGTATGATCGCCGCCCGGCAGATACCCGAAGTTGAAGACCACCGCATCGACCGTTCCCTCTTTTGCTGCCTCATCCATATAAACATGGCTTTGCAGCCGCAGTTCTGCCCGCTGGCGCAATCCCTTTTGCCGGAGCAGCGCATCGGTCGAATCGACCGCCTCCTGCTGGATGTCAAACGCGATGACCTTTCCGTTTTCACCGACCAGTTCACACAGAAAAGCGGTATCCTTCCCCCTGCCCATCGTCGCGTCGATGCACAGCCCGCCTTCTGGGACCATTTCTTCAAGGAACCGGTGTGCGAGCCCAAGTGTATTGAGTTTCATCATCTTTTCCCTCCAACCATTTCAAACATACTCAGTATAACATATTTTTCCGCCAATTTGTACCCCTGCCGGCAAAATCCGCCGCACAGAAAATGCCGCCGGAACGAAACGCCCCGGCGGCACTGCCACAATATTCAGCTTATAAAAGACAACAGCTTTTCCGTTCCGGGCTGCTCCCGGCACCAACAGTCTGGCCCACTTCTTCATCGATACCCAGCTGGTGATAAATTCCGCACAGTTTCCGGCCGGTCGCAGCCATACTGCGGCTCTCTGCAGTCCTGAGCGCGGCTTCAGTGAGCGGCGGCAGCTTTCCAGACAGGATATCTGCGGTACGCCGGTAAAAACCATCCTGGTCGTCCGCCATGTACACCTGCTCCCCATCCCTGAGCCAGCCGCTGTATACCGGGATATCCCGCACCAGCACCGGAACGCCGCAGGCGAGCGCTTCCAGCACAACGATCCCTTCAGTTTCTTCCTGCGACAGAAAGGCGAACAGGTCAGCTCCGCAATAAGCGTCCCGCAGTTCCCCCTGTGAGACAAACCCGGCAAATGTCAGGTTGACAGGCGCACTGCGGATTGCCTCGCGAATTGTCTCCGGCACCATCGAAAGCGGCGTCTCCCCAAACCAGAAAAAACGTACCTCGGGCATTTTCCGTGCCAGTTCGACAAATTCCGGCAGTCCTTTTCGCTGGATAAAATGCCCGACTGAAATCACGACCTTATCCCTGTCCGACAGGCCATAACGGCTGCGAAAACGCCTACCCGCCTCTTCGGACGGAGCAAAAAAGCTGGTATCAATCCCATTTGTCAGGCTGTAGACTGGCTTTTTGATGCCATACCCGATCAGCAGCCGCCGTGAGTATTCGGTCGGGGTAATGACAGCATCCCCCAGCCCATAGCAGAAGGTAATCCAGCGTTTGAACAGCGGTGCCAGCAGGTTGGAACCAATAAAGGAACCCTTGAAGTCTTCCTCGGTCGAATGGCCGTAATAGATGACCTTCCGTCCCCGTATTTTGGCCGCAAGCGCCGTCAGTACCGCGTCGGGGAAAACGGTATTCAGATGAATCGGCGCCTGATTATCCCAGCTGTCGGTCGCCTCAATCCCAACACATCCCAACATCTTTTTCTGATGGAGCATCGCCTGCCCGACGCCGCTTTTGGCGACCAGCCGCATCGACCCACTGTAAATCTGTACCCGCATATCTGAAACCTCCCAACGTTGTCTTACCCGGTAATCAGCCGGACGATCTGCTGCCAGACGACCGTCAGCCCCATACTGTAGAGCGCAAGTGCCGCCGGTTTACCCAGCAGGATGATGATTGTAAAACGTTTCCAGCTCATCTCGGTTGTCCCCGCCAGATAGCAGAGAAAGTCATCCGGCGCGACCGGCATAAAGATTGCGATTGCAAACAGACGGGCAAACGGGCTGCCATCGCCTGTCCAGTGCTCATATTTTGCCAGCATCTTTTCGCTGAACAGCTTTTTCAAAAGCGGACGGCCGTACATCTTTGCCAGCCCAAACGCCATCAGCGACCCGAGACAGATTCCGATGTAATTGAATATAAACCCTTTCCAGGCGCCGAACATCATCACCCCGGCCAGACATCCAAGGTTGCCCGGCAGCACCGGCAGCACCACCTGTACCGCCTGGAACGCAATAAATACAAAAATTCCCAGTATCCCGAGCCCGGATACAAACGCGCTCATCGCCTCAGGCGAAGTCAGCAGCCCCGCCCTCCAGCCACACACCACCAGCAGAATGCTTCCCGCCAGTCCGCAGACCGTCAGCACCTGCAGCATCACCTGCATCCGGTCATTCATCTTCTCCATCTTATTTCCTTCTCTCTGGTCTTTCATCTAATCTCTCAGCAGAACAGCCTTTCTGCGAACGGCCGGACAAAATACATCACCATTGTACACAACACCGCGAGTCCGACCAGTCCGTTCAGGCTGGACCCGCCACTCTCCAGCTGCTGTCCGGTAAAATGCAGCTGCCAACGAACCGCAACCCTGCGGTAAACAAATTTTGCCAACAGGTACCCAATCAGCGCACCAGCAGTATTGACGATCAGGTCGTCGACATCGGTCAGCCGCCCGGAGAACATCTGCGCCACCTCGATCGCTGCCGAGTAGAACAGCCCGGCGGCAGCTGTCCGCAGGCCGCTTCTGAGCTGCCGCCACAAAAGCGGCGCGAAAAAGCCAAACGGTACAAACAGCAACAGGTTGAGCAGCGTATTGCACAGATAAGCGGGCGGATCGTTGACAACATCCACCAGTGGAATCAGGTTAAACCGTGGTGCGAACCGCATATTGACCATTGTCGGCAGCCCAGTTGCCGAGCAGACCCCGCAGAAATAGACCGCCAGCAGCATCAGCATCAGCCGCCGTACCACCGTCATATTCCTGCGGCAGCCTTCCAGTACCGTCCACATTGCCGGCAGCAGCAGGATGCTTGCCGCCGCGCTTTCCACTCCAATCGTATAGATACGCAGCACCGCGATTCCTCCTTTTCCTTTCCCAATTGACCTCCTGCCCATCAGCAGGCTTTTTGATCTCCTGTTTATATTGTATCAGGCGGGCGGAAAAGTTGCCATCGTTTCAGCTTACAGTTTGCCGCGCAGTCTTACAATGTTGTAAGACTGCCCCTTCTCCAAGCACCGCGACAATTCGTTTGGTCACCATCTGGATAAACAGCGCGTCCCTCTCCAATCCCGGCTCACAGCAGCTGTAGAGCTGATGTGCCCGGAAGAAAAATTCCGGCAGCGACAGTCCGTCCAATTCTTTTGGGGGCTGTATGGTTTTCTGCGGCATCTCCCGCAGACGCCTGTCCAGCTGGTGTTCATAGCTGACATGTGCCGACAGGGTGCCGGGATAATCCGCATTATGCGCCCAGGTAAAACAGTCGGCGGCATAGTGGCAGAGCTTGCCGAGCAAAAAGAAGTCCTGTGCCCCATCGCATCCGTACCGCAGCCGGTAAAACAGTGCCAGTGCCCGCACCGAAGCGGTCTTAAACCCATGGCCGTCCAGCCGTCTCCCCGATTCTTCCGCCAGATGGCTCGGCACCGCGAGATCTGGTTGGATATTTCCATATAAAAATGCCGCCCGTTCGATTCCTGTAATCCCGAACTGCTGTGCGAGCTGCCGACCAAGGCGAATGTGGCTGTTTCCCTGCATACTGCATGACCTGCCTTTCTTGTTTCATTTCTTTGACTATTTCTATTGTAACTTTTTCCCTTTTAAAAACCAAGCAGCGAAAGCTTTAAGGTTTCTTTAAAATCTGTTTTGTATTACCCCGTATTTTAATAAGAATTACCCGTCCATCCGCAAAAAAGCGGCCGCTTCAGTCTGTTGATAAATAAATTAATTGCCAGTCTTCTATGTCCGCCGTTGCCCAGCTCCGCATGGGCAACGGCTACGTTTTGGGGGTGGTTGCGCGCTTACGCGCGCCCAGGGCTGCCGCCCTGGACCTGTTTTTCCCTTAAAATAAGAGATTTTCTATCAATTCATGAACAATTATCAAATACAAAAATAGTTTTTCGATAAGCTCAAAGCGGCCGCAAACCGACCGCTCCAAAAACAATATGCAAAAAACCGGAACCCGTCAGGACATTTCCTGTCCCAAAGGATTCCGGTCTTCATTTTAAAACCAAATTCTATTTTTACCCGTCAGGCAATTATTTAACTCCTGCAAAATAATCTTCCAATCCATCCGCCGTCGCCTTCGCAAACTGGTTGATATTGGACTGGTTGGTCAGGATGGTGTTTTCGACCGGCGTCGTCAGGAAACCGTATTCGATCAGCACTGCCGAAAACTGCTTGACACGGGTGACCGCGTATTCCGAGAACTTATGTCCTCTGTTGACAGCGGACGAACCGTTTGCCATTCCCTGATAGGCGGTAAAGATATTGTTGCAGATATTCTTTGCCAGGTAGACCGACCAGGGGTTGTTATAGTAAACCTCAATGCCGCGGGCAGTTGTCGAGGTAGCAGACGAGTTGTGGTGTACCGAAATATACACCATCGGTTCCCAGTCAATCGCCGCATCGACACGGTCATACAGGCTGTAAAGGTTGCTGGTCTTGTAGGTATCCAACAGATAAACCTCAGCGCCGCGGGAGACCAGCTCGTCCCGCAGAGCGGTTGCCTTGCGGTAATTTTCATATGCTTCCTGGGTGGAGTTGACCCCCAGCGCGCCGGTGTCAAAGGTTCCGCCGGAGGTATAGCTGCCGTGACCGGAATCAATGACAATCCGCGCTCCCTTGAGGGAGGAAACGGGATTATAAAACTTAAGCTGCAATTTATTGCCCGAGTATTCAGCATAGGCGCCGTAGTAAGCACCCTCGCGCAGTGTCAGTTCAATCACACACTGCGGCACCCCGTTGGTCGTCCGGGTCGAAACCTTCACATCGGAGAAACAGCTTCCCGATGGAACGCTGACACCGGTATTGACGATCGCGGTCGTATAATCGAAAACAATCTTGACCTTCTGGGGGGTAAAGCTGGTAACGGTATTGCTGGTGGACGAAGCATACTGAATCGTCTCCACCTCGATGTTGAACGGAACCTTCCAGCTCTCGCTGACGGTCAGGTATGTACAGCTGCTGTCCGCCGAAAGCCCGATCGAACTGATGGTATTTTCCCCCTGGGTGCCGGAAGAAGCAAGCTGGGTGACCTTAGCAGCCGAAACCTTGCGCCCGGAAGCAAGCCAGTAGATGTTGTTGCTGTCAGGGCCGGAAACGACATAGTCAATCGTCCCCTTGGGCATCTGGTAATAATAAGGCGCCGCGTAATCTTCTTCCCGGTCATTCTCTGCCGGGATAAAGACATCGGCATAATCAGCCGTCACCTGAATCTGTTTGCCGGAAAAGCTCTGGGCACCGGAGATGGTCAGCATGTCCCCCGTCACCGTTGTGCTGCTGTCATCCCCTTCTGGAAGCATCTCTGCGGAATAGACGGTAAAACTACCGCCTGTCCGGGTCTGGGTCCGTCCATCCAGCGAAGCAGTCGCCGAAATGGTCAGACCGAAGCCGGAGGAAGGAACTGTATATTCCCCCTCAAACCAATAATACCCATCGTCTCCCTGCTCAGAGGTACGGCGGAGGGTGACCTTATCGGAACCGACCGTTGCGGTGACATCCGCCTGACGGTCAGCCAGCACCCGGATGGTCTGGGTAGAGCCGGCGACAACCGTCGACTCGGTCTTGGGCTGGATATCTTCAATAACGCGGGTCATGACGCTTTCGGCAGCTGCCGCCGAGAAGCCGGTAAACAGAAACATGACCGCCAGCAAAAGAGCAGAGAGCCGCGCGGTCAGACGCACGGTTCCGCTGCCAAGCCCCCGTCCGGGGGCAGATGTTTTGCAAGAGTTCAACGTCCTTATCTCCTTTGGTTACTGCAATAAGGCCATGAAGTTCTTCTTTTCTACGGTCATGGCGCTGTTGGGACTGGTAAAGATCTGATCATAGCGGAAGAGGATAATCCCTTCGATATTGTCATACTGCCGGGAGAGGTCAATCTGCCGCGCGATGATATCGGTATTCTGTGTCCATTCGTTTTTACCGCTGCCGGCATAGGTATCCACCGCGCCGACCTTGTAAGCGGCAAGCCCGATTCGCAGGCTGACACCGGAAGCGGTTGTCATCTCGCTCCATTCCTCGACAATCTCATCATAAGGCGCGGACGCATGCTCAAATCCATAATAGACCTGAGGTGCCAGATAATCGCAGTATCCGGTATGAGATGCCCAGTAAGCGACATCGGCATACACCAGATCATAGTCCTGGCTGACGATTCCGCGGGGGCTGATACCAAAGATACAGGAAGAGTCCGCCTTTTTGATTGCCGAATACATCTCTCCCATCAGCGTCGTGATATTCTGCCGCCGCCAGTCGGCATGGGACAGCTTGCTGCCACTTGCCTGATAGGAAGCGAGGTCATAGCTCTCCGGGAGGGAGGAGGGATAGAAATAGTCGTCGATATGGATGCCATCGACATCATAGTTTTCAATAATCTCGGTCACGCCGTCCACGACCAGCTGCCGTGCCTCACTGGAAGCAGGGTTCAGGTAAAGACGTCCGCCATAAGAGATCAGGTTTTCGGCCTTTTTGGTCGGGTTATCGTACCACTGGCGAACCGGGTAGGAAGAGGAAACCGAACTGATTTCACTTTCGGCCATCAGCCGCAGCGGATTGACCCATGCTTCAAAGGTCAAGCCCTTCGCGTGTGCCTCCTCAACTAAGATCTCCAGCGGATCAAATCCGGGGCTGGTTCCCAGCTTGCCGGAAGCGTAGCTGGACCAGGGGAACAGATCGGACGGATAAAAACTGTCACCATACGGGCGGACCTGAACGATGACGGTATTCAGCCCGGCATCGACACAGTTCTGATACATCTGCTGAACCGAGGAACGGAAAGCACTCTGGCTCTTCCCCGACAGAATCTTTTGCAGGTCGAGGAAGGCGATCCAAATCGCGTTGACCTCATCCTGCTGCGCGACGTTGGTGCTGGCCGGGATTTGGGAAACACTTGCTGTTCCCGACAGCCGCCCCAGTACCTCTTCTGCTTCACTGCCGGCAGCCGTCACCGGTGCGGTCATCAGCGATGCGGCCGCGACCAGAGACGCGGCGAGAAGGGATACGGTGCGCAGCACACCTCTGTCTTTCATCAAATAATCACTCCTTAAAATACTGAATAGCAATAATGGAAAGCCGTTCATGCGGCCGGAAATATCAAAAAAATTCCTTGAGCCTGTGCGCCTTTCATCTGCCGGACAGCTGTTTATTTCCCAAAAACAGTCAAAAATAACCCGGCTTCAATATATAAGTGTCTTGAGAGTCAAAAAATGTTGCAGCAAATTCAATTTTAATTGGATAAGCTACAAGATTAACTCCTGATAACCGGCAGTTCCCTAGTGATATCCTCTGTCCGTTCAGGCGTTCTTGCGATATCAACGGTGATCGTATATCCGCCCAGCGTGACGACCCGTTTGCCGACATTCAGCGGCAGCACCTTTTCCTGTCCAGACGCGAAGATTCTGACCTCGCCCTTCTGGGATCGGATTGCCGACGAAGCGGCGCGTGTCTGGGTGATGATAACAGTTTTGACAGCGGAGGGAGCGACCTGAACATTCCCGCGGCCGAGCTTATAATCCAGCTCGGGAAATGGTTCGGATGGGGTTTCATCCGGCAGCGGAGCAGCAGGATGGACGGCGGTAGCAGCACGGCGTCTGGTTCCTGCCAGCAGCGCGCCGCCGCCGCAGGCGAGTGCCCCGGGCAATGCCATCCAGAGCACCATCCCAGGGGTTGTCTGCACCCCGATCAGCAGCCAGCCTGCCAACGGCAGGCAAAATTCCACCCCGCCCAGTATCTGGCTGCGGGAGAAGGCGTTTTCACCGACACCTGCTAGCTGTTCGTATGAGATGACCGCGACTCCATCGCTGTCGACAGCGACCGGTACATTTTCAGGGATTGAGCCCTGACCCAACCGGATGAGGCTGCCGCGGGGGTAATCAGGCTGGCCGATCTCGACTGCGGCGAATCGGCTGCCCATCACATGGACAGTCCCATCCCCGGAGACCCGGCAGAGGATCCCGAAAACCGCTGCTGCAAGCAGCATCAGCAGTCCGGCAACGATCATCAGGATCGACAGTATCTTCAGGCAAAGCCGCTTTCTGGACATCTCAACGCTTCCTTTCGGTGCCAATCGGCAAACTTCCAGCTATACTTTTCTTATTATCCTACATTTTCCCCCATCTGTCAAGGCGGCCCGGTGTCCGGGCTGACTTGATCGCGTCGGTCGGCCACGTTCCGATGGCCTCGATCGTACAAATAACAGCCTTTGCCAACGCGCCAGTTACTTTGTACGGATTTCTGAACGTATTTTAGCACACTCAACCGGTGTGCAGAGCGCCGGGACTATATTCTGCACTTTTTAACGTCGGTCATGACAAAAAGTTTAAGTCAAGTCTTTTCAAAGGGCGCAGTGCCAGCCTTCCCTTGATATCAATGCACGACTACGCCCCGACCTGAGCAGAAAGGTTCGGCAAGCTCATCTTCTTCGAAGTGCTCTGCCGCCCTCCGACACAAAAGATTTATACATAGCAATATTGCATGCCGCTTAGGATGATGGAGACTGTGTGGTGCTGCCGGAAGCATAGGCATAAACCGCCGGTACATCCCCTGCGACCAGCGTCTCAGCAGCAATCAGTTCATACGGAACCGTCACGGTATGGGACGAAAAGGTTGTAACCGCGGCGACCTCCATCTCCATCGACAGCACCACCCGATAGGCGGTCTGATTGACGCCGGCCGACTCGGTGCTGCTCCGGCAGGAGACCCGCACACCGCCGACCGGATAAAACCGGAAGGTCACCATCGGCCCGGCCCCCGAAAAGAACTCACTCGACAATATGCTGCCCAGCGGCACTTCCGCCAGATACCCGCCTTCCCCGATCTTCTGCTGGGCACTGCTGACGGCGGCGGCTGACAGCAGGTTGAGCTGGACCGGGTCAACCGAAAGATAGGTGACATTTCCTTCCCCATCGGTACCAAGTTTAGTCAGCGGCCCGGTCACCGCCTCCATCCCTTCGGCGGCACTCTCACTCAGCAGCCGGGTTGCCCACCCGACCGCACCGGTTTCAAGCAGTGCCTGTTCTGCCCGCTGCATCCGCCCGGCAAATCCCGCCATCCCTGCCACCAGCAGGACTGCTGCAACCACCATCCAAAGCCTGCCCTTTATCACTCTGCCGCCCGTGCGCGGCAGTTTCTTTTTCCCTCTGGCGCGCATCCTCTCAACCCTCCTTCAGGATATTCTCATCCGGTTCAGTATATGCCTGACGATGGGTGCGATGTACCTTTTCGGTTTTTGAAAAGGCGGTGGGATTTTGGTTTTCCCTCTGGACAATTTGTGGGGATTGCGGTATCCTGTTGATTGGGTCATCCAGACCAAAAAGATTACGTCCTAAAAGGAGTGTCTGCATCATGTCACAGTCAACCGGTGCTTCCCATACCATCCGCGCCTGCCTGGCCGGATACGTCGTTCAGGCTATTATCAACAACTTTGCTCCTCTTCTGTTTCTAACTTTCCAGTCGGATTTCCAGATCGGCCTTGAAAAAGTCGCACTGATCACCACCGTCAATTTTTCTGTCCAGCTGATTGTCGACGCATTGTCGGCAAAGTTTGTCGACCAGATCGGCTACCGCGCTTCGGCTGTGCTGGCGCATGCGACAGCGGCTGCCGGGCTGATGATGATGGCGCTGCTGCCATCGGTCATGCCGCCGTTTGCCGGGCTGTTGTGTGCAAGCGCCGTTTACGCGATCGGCGGCGGGCTGATCGAGGTGATCATCAGCCCGATCGTCGAATCCTGCCCCACCCCGCCCAGAAAAAAGCAGTCGATTATGAGCCTGTTGCACTCCTTTTACTGCTGGGGGCATTTGGGGGTCGTGCTGATTTCGACGGCATTTTTTGCGCTGGCTGGAATCGAAAACTGGCGGGTGCTGGCGATTCTGTGGGCAATTGTCCCGCTCGGCAATATGATCGTGTTCTGTCTGGTTCCCATCTACACCCCGCAGGATATCGACGCCCCCGCCATCCGTCCCCGCAAACTGTTTGGGATGAAAGTTTTCTGGCTGCTGATGCTGCTGATGATCTGCGCCGGAGCTTCCGAACTGGCGATGAGCCAGTGGGCGTCCGCCTTTGCCGAATCTGCGCTGGGGGTATCCAAGACAGTCGGCGACCTGGTCGGGCCCTGCACCTTTGCGCTGTTTATGGGGCTGGCGCGGGCATTTTTTGCCAAAATGGGCGACCGGCTGCCGCTGAACGGCTATATGACCTTCTGCTGCATTCTGTGCATCGGCAGCTACCTGCTCGCCGCGACCGGTATTCCGGCGGTTGGGATGCTGGGATGCGGACTGTGCGGGTTCTCGGTCGGAGTACTCTGGCCGGGCTGTTTTTCGACAGCCGCACGGATACTGCCCGGCGGCGGGACAGCCATGTATGCGATGCTGGCCCTTGCCGGTGATATCGGATGCAGTGCCGGACCGACGCTGGTCGGTACGGTCGCAGGTGCATTCGGGGAAGACCTGCGCCCAGCGATGATTTTTGCGGTGATCTTCCCTGCCCTGCTGATTGCGGCGCTGGCCGTATCCAGAAAGCTGCTGTCGGCAGAAAAGACAACTGAATAAATCTCTCACGCCGTGGGTTTTCAATCAGCATCAGGAAACAGAATCTCCTTGCTTTTTCAGGCCCGCGGCGTTATACTGTATTTATAATGAAATAAAACAATTTTACCGTAGAAAGGAATTGATTTTTATGCAGATTACAGCCCCGATCGTCACAATGGTTGCCCGGCGCAGCTGGTGTATCAATGAGTATGGAATGGACGCGATGTTTTTGCTGGAGGGAGCACACAAAGCCCTGCTGATCGACACCGGTACCGGCACATTTGATGTCGCGGCCCTTGTCCGTCAGCTGACCGACAAGCCGCTGATGGTCGCCTGCACCCATGGTCATGTCGACCATGTCGGCGGCATCGGCTTTTTCGACACGGTATATCTGCACGAGGATGACTTCGCGGCGGCGCGTGACCTCAGCCCCGAGACCAGAAAAGGTTACGTTCAGATCATGAACTCAATGAGCGGCGGGCTTTTCTCGGTTACCGAAGAAGACGTCGTGGAATTTGACAAAATCCCGGAACTGAAACCGCTGAAAGAAGGGGACGTCATCGACCTGGGCGGACGGAAGATCGTCGTCTATGAGACACCCGGCCACACCCCCGGCGGGCTGAGTTTTCTGGACGTGCGGGAACGGATGATCTTTACCGGCGATGCCTGCAACGGAAACACCCTGCTTTCTTCTTCCGACCGCGTCAAGCCGCGTTCGGGGGTAGACACCCTGCTTGCGACCGCGAAAAAGCTCAAGAGTCTGGAACCCTTTTACGACCGCAACTACAACGGTCATATCGGCTATGCCGCTTACCTCAACTGTTTTCCGATGCCTGCGTCGATCAACAGCGACGCCATCCATGTCTGTGAAGGTATTCTGTCGGGTGAGATCAAAGGTGAGCCGCAGCAGGCGGCATTCGGAGGCAACAGCAACTTTGCCGGTTACGGTTCATTCGGCGTCCGGTTTGACCCGGCACAGATTTACGAGAAATAAGGAGGGGTTCTGATGGCTGAGCTGATTTTCAAATCCATTTCCAACAACCCGACGTTTGAAGGCCTGGCGTCGATTATCCCGGATGTTGTTTATTCCCATGCGGGCGGAAAAGAGATCAAACTGACACTGATCGTCCCGCAGACGCCCCAAAACCCGGAAACTCCGGCCAGGTTTCCCTGCATCGTCTTTGTACAGGGCAGCGGATGGACCTTCCCGGACATTACATACGAACTGCCGCAGATGAGCGAATTTGCCCGGAACGGATTTGTTGTCGCGATGGTCACCCACCGTTCGGCGCTGGACGGATTCCAGGCCCCGGCCTTTTTGAAGGATGTCAAGACCGCAATCCGTTTTCTGCGAGAAAACGCCGAAACCTATAAAATTGACCCTGACCGTATCGGCATCTGGGGCACCTCGTCCGGCGGCAACACCGCGCTGCTGGTCGGGCTGACCGGTGACGACCCGATCTATCGCACCGATGAACATACCGGTTTTTCTGACAAAGTCAAAACAGTAATCGACTGCTTCGGCCCCGCCGATATCCCGTCGCTGTTTGAAGGGCTGAAATACCGTGCCGAGCAAAACCCTGGCGACCGTGCGCTGCTGCATGGACTTCTGGGGCCGGACCCGGTTGAACAGCGGGCGCGGATGCGGATGATCAACCCGATGGAAATGGTGGAAAAAGGAAAGGAATACCCGCCTTTTCTGCTGATTCACGGGGACAAAGACCCGCTGGTCCCCTATTCCCAGAGTGAAGCGATGGCGGCAAAGCTGGTGGAGGCTGATGTCCCGACCCAGCTGATCAGGGTGGAAGGTGCTGAACATGAAGGCACCTTCTGGAGCAGGGAACTGCTGGGAATGATCGCAGAGTATCTCAAAGAAACGCTGTAAACGGAGGAATAAAATGTTGGATACACTGGTCGAGATCCTGCTGGAAATCATTGTCAACGGAGCACTGGACGCATCTGACAGTAAAAAGGTAGCCATGCCGGTACGGATACTGCTGGCAGCTGGGGTGGTACTGTTTTTGGGAGCTGTGGTGGGCATCCTGATCTGGAATGGAATTGCACGGGGAAGCCTGCTGCTGACCATCTGCGGCGTTCTCTTTTTGGCACTGGTCATCCTGCTGGCCGTGAACAAAATCACCCGTTTTCAAAGGGCCCGCAGGCGGTGACCTTCCAACCAGCACAGACCTGGAAAATACACGAAGACATATTGAAGCAATCGGGAGAAAAGTATGGAAAATACAAAAAAAATCATCTTTTTTGACGTCGACGGGACGCTGGTTGTCTGCGGCGCAAAGGAATATATCCCCCAATCGGCGATTGACGCCATCCGCGCCGCCCGCGCAAAGGGAAACCTGTGTTATCTCTGTACCGGGCGAAGCGCGGCGGAGATTTACCCGTTTATACTGGAAGTCGGGTTTGACGGCATTATCGGAGCGGGCGGAAGTTACGTCCAGATTGGAAACGAAATGCTCTATCATCATACCATCAGCCGGGAATCGCTCGACCATCTGACCCGGTATTTTGACGAAAACGGGTTTGACTATTACCTTGAGAGCAACGACGGACTGTTTGCCAGCAAAAATCTGGTAGAGCGGCTGGAACGGATTTTATACGGGGACTGGAAGCATGACCCGGCGGCGGCAGCCAAAAAGGCGGCAGGCAGCGATTTTATTGACGCGATGCAGCCGCTGGACGACACACCGCGCGGCTACAACAAGGTCTGTTTCCTGGAAAAAGAGGGGCTTCCCTGGGAAGCGGTCGAGAAAGAGTTCGACGGTGAATTTACGATCATCCGCTGCACTGTTCCGTCGTTTGGCGACAATTCGGGCGAACTGACCGTCCCCAATTCCAACAAGTCCTATGCGATCGAAACGCTGATCAACCACCTCGGTATTCCACGGGAAAACACTTACGCATTCGGCGACGGGATGAACGACGCCGAGATGCTGCAATATGTCGCGCACGGTATTGCGATGGGCAACGCAAAAGAAGGCTTAAAAGCGATTGCCGACGAGGTGACCGCGTCCCAGACGGAGGACGGCATTGCAATCTCGATGAAAAAACACGGGCTGTGCTGACCATACAGCCCACAGGAAGGAACCCATGATCTATGGCAAAAAAATCGTCCAAAAGCGAAAAAACCAATGTCTGCCGGCTGCTTGATCAGGCCGGTATCCCCTATCAGACCCATTTTTACCCCCACGGTGACGAAGCGGTCGACGGTACGACCGTTGCCTCAATTCTCAGCCAGCCGCCCGAACGGGTATTCAAGACGCTGGTCACCCGCGGGCCGGGATCAAAAAACAGCTGTTTTGTCTTTGTCATCCCTGTTACCGCTGAATTGAACCTCAAAGCAGCCGCAAAAGCTGCCGGGCAGAAATCAATCGAGATGCTGCATGTCAATGAACTGTTGGGACTGACCGGATACATCCGGGGCGGCTGCTCCCCCATCGGGATGAAAAAGCTGTTCCCGACCTTTATCGACCAGTCGGCACTCCAACAGCCGACCATCATGGTCAGCGGCGGAAAAATCGGCATTCAGGTAGAACTGGAGCCCGCAGCAATTGCTGGATTGGTCGGCGCGCAGTTTGCGCCGCTGACCGCGGTATCCGGCGGATGACCGCCCGTACCCCGCTCCCCTTCCCGGTGCCGGACTGGCCGGGCCCGGTACTCCGCGCAATCGCAGTGCTGGAAGGGAAAGGCTTTGAATGCTATGCAGTTGGCGGATGCGTCCGGGACGCGGCACTGGGCGAACAGCCACACGACTGGGATTTGACAACCTCGGCGCTGCCAGAAGAGATCTCCGCCGCCTTTTCCGGGATGTCCCAGAACCTGGCCGGAGCCAAACACGGGACGATCGGGGTTCTGGTGGACGGGCAGATGCTGGAGATGACCACCTACCGTGTCGACGGCAGTTATACCGATTCGAGACACCCGGATGGTGTGGCATTTACCCGGAGTTTGAAAGAAGACCTTGCCCGCCGGGATTTTACCATCAACGCGATGGCGATGCACCCGGAGAAAGGACTGTTTGACCCTTATGGCGGGCTTGACGACCTGTTGAGCGGTACCCTGCGGGCGGTCGGCGACCCGCTCAGACGGATGCAGGAGGACGCACTGCGGATTTTGCGCGGGCTGCGGTTTATGTCCCGGCTGAAATTTGTCCCCGACGCCAGAACCGAGGCGGCATTTTTTCAGTGCGCGCCGCTGCTGCAAAAGATCTCAAATGAACGGGTCTATGCCGAGCTGACCGGGATGCTGGTCGGTGCGGGGATACAGGATGTGCTGATTCGTTACAGTGAAGTGCTGGGGACGGTCCTGCCGGAAATTTTACCCTGCTGCGGATTTGACCAGTATACCCGCTACCATCTTTACGATGTCTGGGGGCATACCGCGGCTGCTGTCGGGGCAGTGCGCCCGGAGCCGCTGCTTCGGTGGGTGATGCTGCTGCACGACATTGGAAAACCGGGACGGTTTATCCCGGACGAAATGGGAGTTGGACATTTCAAAGGACACGCGGCACTGTCGGCCGCGATGGCGGAAAGAATTCTGCGGCGGATGACGATGCCGGCACGGATGATCAAAGACGCACTTCCCTTGATTCGCTGGCATGACGCGAAGGTAACTGCCGACCCGGTATCCATTCGCCGATGGATGGCGATGCTGGGAGAAGAGCAGCTATTGCGGCTGTTGGAAGTCAAGCGGGCGGACAATCTCGCCCAGAACCGCGCCGTTTCCGACCGTCAGCCGGAGATTGCAGAGATCCGCCGCCATGCGCTGGCGGTTATCCAGGAGCACCCCTGTCTGACGCTGGGAGAACTGGCGGTCGGCGGGAAAGAACTGGCAACGCTGGGAATCAAAAACGGCCCGGAACTGGGGCGGATATTAAACCTGCTGCTGGACAGGGTCATCGACGGAGAACTGCCAAATGAACGGGAAACGCTGATAAACGAGGCGGAAAAACTGCTTACCCGGTTTGCAGGTTGCTGACAGCAAAACATCGGGCGGATGATCAACAGGAGGCAACCAAGAATGGATAACATCTGGAACGAACTGTACGAAGCGGCCAAAGCGGTATTAAAGCCGCGCGCCGTCTCAAAATTTGTAGAAGCGGGCGGTGTTGCGGCGGCAATCGAATCCGGTTCGGGCAAAATTTACACCGGCGTCTGTGTAGACACCGCCTGCACCCTTGGCATCTGTGCCGAACGCAATGCAATTTTTCATATGCTGGCAGAAGGTGAGGACACTGTCCGCCGGGTAATCGCCATTTCTTCCAAAGGCGAAGCGATGGCACCCTGCGGGGCCTGCCGGGAACTGATGGTGCAGCTGAATCCTGAGGGGTACCGTGAAATTGAAATTATGCTGGACTACCAAAGCGGACGGATTGTGAAACTGGGAGAACTGACGCCCGACTGGTGGGTATGAGCAGCGATAACCGCTGAAAGGCATAAAAATCGGAGGTATCACACTAAGCAAACAACAGTTGTCCGCTGTACCTACCGCACCCCTTCCCTCACGCTGACTCGTATCAGTGACGGCGCGGACAAAAAGAACATGATATTTTCCCTGCTGCATGACGGCGAAAGATGGGGAGAACTGGCGGTTTCCTTTCAGGATGCCGGATGTCCTATGCTGTCGGTTCAACTCTCCGGGCCGCAAGCGGATGAAAACTTTGCGGATGAATTATTGCAAATCTGCCTGCTGGAAATGATGCCGGATATCGGACGACCGCAGGCAATCTTGTCCATACCGGATGAATGGACGGCGCTGGCTCCAAAATATGGCTTTTTCCCTGCCGGGGACGGATCTTTTCAGCGTCCGGCAGAAGAGGAATTTCGGCGGGAAGCTGGGATTTCCTATTGTGGGCTTGCCTGCTGCCTGTGCGACGAACAGCCCGGATGCAAAGGGTGCCAGATGGGCGGATGCAGCATGACAAAAAGCTGCACCATCCTGCATTGCTGCGGGGATAAGGGACTAAAAGGGTGCGGAAGATGCAGCGAATTTCCCTGCGGGGAACGGATGCTTGCAAATCCCCGGATGCGCGCCTTTGCCCGGTTCGCTGCCAAAATGGGGGATGATACGCTGATGGACGCATTGCAGACGGGAGCAAAACGCGGGATGATCTACCATTATCCCGGCAGCCTGGTCGGAGATTATGACCTGCCGGGAAATGAAGAAGCTATCCTTTCTCTGCTGCACCGGCTGTGCGGCTATCCAAAAGACTGACCGCGCAAAAATGAGACAACCCGAGGTGAGAAGTTTGAAACAACCTGACTGACGTGCCGCTCCGAAAGGGCGCACAAAAGCAGACCACCTTGCGGTAGCCGAAAAATATGGTAACACCACCTATCCAGGAACGCTGGGTGTAACAAGATAGCCCTGACGCT
>DVLN01000127.1 GCA_018715465.1 Candidatus Faecivivens stercorigallinarum
CGGCGAAAGATCGTCACCTTTATTTTGGCATTTTTAAAAAAGCTCTGTTGCCGTATCCCACATATGGATGAGATTCTCGATGGGTTTACCCGGCCGCTGGTTGTACTGGTGGCGGCAACCGGCGGATATATTGCGTTACATATTCTGTTGCAGCAGTTTGGACTGGCGGCGGCATTGGGATTTGTCGCTACCGCGTTCCGGTCGCTGATAATTGTTATGCTGGCATGGGGTCTGCTGGGGGCAGCTTCACCGGTGATTACAATGCTCAAGGGCGGCGACTCGGTGCTGGATAAGACGATTGTGACCTTCCTGTCCAACATCGTCAAGGTGCTGATTGTCGTACTGGCAGCGGTCATGGTGCTGGATGCGTTTGATTTTGACATTACCGGCCTGATTACCGGCCTGGGCATTACCGGTCTGACGGTTGCACTGGCAGCACAGGATACGGCAGGAAACCTTTTTGGCGGACTGGTGATTCTGGCAGATAAGCCTTTTGCGGTCGGGGATTGGATTCAGACATCGAGCGTTGAGGGCGTAGTCGAAGATATCTCGCTGCGTTCGACCAGAATCCGTACCTTTAAAGATGCGGTGATTGTCGTGCCGAATTCGTCGATCTCTTCGTCCGAGATCATCAACTGGTCGCGGATGAACAAACGTAAGGTGGAAATGACCCTTGGTCTGACCTACCAGACCTCGCGTGAGACTTTGCAGGCTGTGCTGGACGGTATCCGCAAGCTGCTGGAGGAAGAGGAAGCGGTCAGCACGCCGCCGGTGGTCACCTTTGCGGGATTTGGCGCATCGTCGCTGGATATTACCGTAAATTACTTTATTGACCGCACGACTCTTGCAGAATATAATGAAGTAAAAGAAGCGCTGAACTTCAAAATCATGGAACTGTGCGAGAACCTCGGTGCAGATTTTGCTTACCCGACCCAGACTCTTTTTGTCGAACAGCCGGAAATCAAACCGATTCAGGAATAATCGGCTGTATAGCTGGAAGGAGAGTAAAAAGAGATGTCACAGGTAATCGGGCGGTTTGCGCCGACACCGAGCGGACGGATGCACCTTGGGAATGCTTTAAGCTGTCTGATTGCCTGGCTTTCGGCGAGAAGCCAGGGCGGCAGTGTAATTTTACGGGTGGAAGACCTCGACCCGGAGCGGAGCAGCTGGGCGTACATGCGGGATATCGAAGCCGAACTGCACTGGCTGGGGCTAAACTGGGACGCGGGCGGCGTCGATGCCGACGGACATCAATGGTGCCAGAGCCGCCGTAGTGAAATTTATACCGAATATTTTGAGCGGCTGCGGGAGATGGGGCTTGTTTATCCCTGTTTCTGTTCCCGTGCGCAGCTGCATGCCGCCTCAGCTCCTCACCGGAGTGACGGGCGGTTTATTTATCAGGGGACCTGTCGGGGGCTGAGTGAAGAGGAGATTGCAAAGAAAAGCAAAGTGCGTCTTCCGGCATGGCGGCTGCAAGTTCCTGACAGGGAAGTCAGCTTTTGTGATCTCCACTATGGCGAATATATCGAAAACCTGTCGGAGGAATGCGGTGATTTTATTATCCGCCGAGCCGATGGGGTATATGCCTATCAGCTGGCGGCGGCGCTGGATGACGGGCTAATGGGTGTGACCGAGGTGGTGCGCGGCAGCGACTTGTTGTCATCATCGCCGCGGCAGATTTGGCTGCATGAGCTTTTCGGGTTTGCGCCGCCGCGGTATGGGCATATTCCGCTTCTGACAGCAGCAGACGGACGGCGGCTGTCCAAGCGGGACGGCGATTTGGATATTGAAACGTTATCCAGGAGGTATCGGCCGGAAGAAGTGGTCGGAATGCTTGGGCATGCCTGCGGGCTGCTGGAGGAGTACCGGCCGGTGACGGCGGAGGAGCTGATACCGTTGTTTGATTGGGGAAAGATACCAAAAGAAGATATCTGCCTGCCGGACGGGTTCCCGGAACGGCTGGTATGATCTCAATGTAAAGTAAAAAGAGACAGCCGGGTTTGCGAGCAAATCGCGAAACCCGGCTATTTTATTGCCGTGATGTTGTCAAAAAGCATGAAAAAGAGCAAGTTCGTTTATGAAAAGCAGACAAATAAACTAATATCCCGTATTTTCAAATCTTTTGCGCAGAATTTACAGAACCGAACTATTAGAGTTTACACGCGAATTTTATTATAGCCTTGTCGAACGAAAGAAAAGACAAAAACATCAAGGTGCAGAAAGCACCTGCAAAGAAAGGAAAATCTCCTATGAAAAAACTGATTCTTGCTTCTATCTGTGCTGCAATGGCTGCTGTTTCTTTTGCTTCCTGCGGCGGTACCTCTGGTACTTCCAGCACTTCCACTTCTTCTACCAGCTCCACCTCTTCCACCGAAAGCTCTTCTTCCGAAGCTGCTTCCGAGTCTGCTTCCACCGAAGAGTCCGCTGCTGAAACTGGCGCTGACTTCGATGCTTCCCACAAGATCAACGTTGTTTCCCGTGAAGATGGTTCCGGTACCCGCGGCGCGTTCATCGAGCTGATGGGCATTGAACAGAAGAACGATGCTGGCGAAAAGATGGATATGACCACTGTTGACGCACAGATCACCAACTCCACTGCAGTTATGATGACCACCGTAGCTGGTGACCTCTACTCTATGGGTTATATCTCGCTGGGTTCTCTGGACGATTCGGTCAAAGCTCTTCAGATCGACGGCGTTGACGCAACTGTCGACAACATCATCAGCGGCGATTACACCGTATCCCGTCCGTTCAACATCGTAACTGGCGAGACCCTTTCGGATGTCGCACAGGACTTCTACAACTACATCATGAGCGACGACGGCCAGGCAATTATTTCTGACGAAGGTTACATCTCGGTTTCCTCCGGCGCATTCGAAACCAATGGCGCTGAAGGCAAGATCACTGTAGCAGGTTCTTCTTCCGTCTCTCCCGTCATGGAGAAACTGGCTGAGGCTTACGAAGCAATCAACACCGGCGCAACCGTAGAGATTCAGACCTCTGACTCGACCACCGGCGTCACCTCTGCTATGGAAGGCACCTGCGACATCGGTATGGCATCCCGTGCACTGAAAGACACCGAGACCGGCGTCACTGCAACTGAGATTGCAAAAGACGGTATCGCTGTCATCGTCAACCTGGACTGCCCTGTTGACAGCCTGTCTGTTGACCAGATCATGAACGTATACGTCGGCAACACCACCGACTGGAGCAGCCTGGTCGGCTGATTAAACCGCACGGTGTAAACCGGGGAAGGAAAGCGGCTGTAAATAAGCAGTCGCTTTCCGCATATCCGGGACGATTCATAAAACGGGAACAGGTGTGAGAACCACAGCCAGTGCCCGACGCGTATAAAGGAGTGTAAAAAATATGCAGTCTGCTGCTGCACCATCCCATCACAAGAGCGGAACAGGAAAAGGCCATCTGCTGGAAAAAGTGATGAAGCTGCTTTTCCTGATTGCGGCGTGTTTTTCGATTATCGCCGTACTGCTGATCTGCTTTTTCCTGTTTGCCAACGGAATCCCGGCAATGGGCGAGATTGGCCTGTTCAAGTTTTTGAGCGGCGTCAACTGGAAACCGGGCAACAACATCTACGGAATTCTGCCGATGATTCTGGGCAGTGTCTACGTCACCGCCGGCGCACTGGTGATCGGTGTGCCGATTGGACTGCTGACAGCGGTTTTCCTGGCCCGGTTCTGTCCGAAAGGAATTTACCGGATCGTCAAGCCTGCGGTATCGTTGATGGCGGGTATTCCTTCGGTTGTTTACGGCTTTTTTGGAATGTGCGTAATCGTGCCGATGATCCGTCCGCTGGCAGAAAAATTCCAGGGTGACAGCTACTCGATGCTGACCGCATCCATTCTGCTGGGGCTGATGATTCTGCCGACAATTGTCGAGGTTACCGAGTCTTCACTGCGTGCAGTTCCCGACAGCTACTATGAAGCGAGTCTTGCACTGGGTGCGACCCATGAACGGAGCGTCTACTGTGCGGTATTCCCGGCAGCAAAGTCGGGCATCATGGCAGGCATAGTCCTTGGCGTCGGACGTGCAATCGGCGAGACGATGGCGGTTATCATGATTGCCGGCAACCAGCCGCGTGTACCCGACAGTATCTTTGACGGCGTGCGGACGCTGACCGCGAACATCGTTATCGAGATGGGCTACGCATCCGGCCTGCACCGTCAGGCATTAATTGCGACAGGTGTTGTCCTGTTTGTATTCATTCTGATTCTGAACGTCTGCTTCTCCCTGCTCAAGCATCGTTCGGAGAAACAAAGCTGAGCGGAAGGAGAGAAAAGATAAGATGGAACAGACTGTTGTATCAGTCAATGCGATCAACCGCACTTCGGCCGCCCAGAAGATGAAAAACTACAGCCGTCATCCCGGCTCTCTGCTGGTATTTATTCTGACGGTACTTGCGGCGGTTGTAACCGTCGGTGCACTTGCTGCGCTGATTATCTGGGTGCTGATTAAGGGTATCCCGAACCTGACCCCTGACATGTTTTCCCTTACATATACAACCGACAACCAGTCAATGCTGCCTGCGATGATTAACACAGTGCAGATGGTCCTGGTCGCGCTGGTGATTGCGGTGCCGTTCGGAATTGGCTCGGCGATTTATCTGGTCGAGTACGCCAAAAAGGGCAA
>DVLN01000128.1 GCA_018715465.1 Candidatus Faecivivens stercorigallinarum
GACTCTGCTTGTTGATATATTTTGTATGCTTTGCTGTATCTTTTTTAGAGTATTATCCTATTTTCCGCAAAACAACCATATATATCTAACAGCAGCATCTACGATCGTTCCAAATAGTCAAATGGGAGGAATCATTATGAAAATGACCAAGAAATCTCTGCTGGCCATGCTTCTGGCTGTCTCAATGACTGCAAGCCTTGCATCCTGCGGCGGCGACACTACCACCACGTCGACCAGCTCCACAGACACATCAACCAGTACCTCTTCCACCGAAGAAAACTCGGCTACGGAGACTTCTACACCGGAAACTGAAGAGACGACCACCGCTGGTTCTACCCCCAGAAATGAAACCCTGTACTTTGCTGGCCAGCAGTGGGGTACAATCAACGACTGGAACCCGATGAGTGCCAACTCCAACAACGCAATGGCAATCGCCCAGTCGGATATCTCTCGTGTTCTGATCTATGAGACGCTGTTCATGTATAATATGATCGACGGTTCGATGCACGGTCTGCTGGCAACCGACTACGAATGGAATGAAGACCAGACCGAACTTACCGTACATATGAACCCCGATGCCAAATGGAATGATGGCACCGCGCTCACCGCTGAGGACGTCGCTTATACATTTGATACCCATGTCAAATACAGCTCTGCAACCGGTGTCGATTACGCTAACTATATTGATTCCGTTGAAGCTGTCGACGAAGGTACTGTTGTCTTCCACGCAAAATGTGACGATGCCGGCGTATCCATCAACCCGCTGAAGGTTCTGGAATACCTGCCCAAGGTCTATGTCATGCAGAAGGCTTATCTCCAGACCGTTGAAGAAAGAAACGGCTCGGATGCTGAAGCAATGAAGCTGGACAAGATGGAAGACCTTGTCACTTCTGGTCCGTACAAACCTTATTATGATGATGACCAGAAGGTTGTATTTATCCGTGACGACAACTACTGGGGCCAGGCTGAGTCGATGTGGGGCAAACTGCCGGTTCCCAAGTACATCGCACATACCATCTATGCAGATAACAACGCGGGCCAGGTTGCTCTCGCCGCTGGCGAAGTCGACGTCTGCCAGCAGTTTATCACCGACGTTCAGAAGCTGTGGGAAGAACAGGAACTGCCGATCATGACCTATATGGACGAAGCTCCCTACGGCCTGTGCACTACAATGCCGACTCTGTGGTTCAACCTGACCAAACCCGGTCTGGATCAGGTTGAAGTCAGAAAAGCAATCGCAATGGCGATCGACTATGACCAGATCATCGCTTCCGCAATGTCCAACCAGTCCCCGACCTTTGCCCAGGTTCCGCGTTCGATCATGAACCCGACCGAAGCCGAACAGAAACTGATCGACAAAGACGCGCTGGCGGACCTGCAGTTCAACGGCAAAGATATCGCCGGTGCAAATGCCCTGCTGGACGAAGCTGGTATTGTTGACACCGATGGCGACGGCATCCGTGATATCGACGGCGTCAACCTGTCTTATAAGGCAGAATGCCCGACCGGCTGGACCGACTGGAACGCTTCACTGGAAATCGTTGCAGCCGCTGGTAAGGAAATCGGTATTGATATTTCTACCTACTTCCCGGATACCAACACCTTCTATAATGATATGACCACCTTCAACTTTGATATCGTAATGAACGGTACCAATGGCGCTTCTGTTTCCAACCCGTGGGGCCGTGCAATGCAGCTGCTGTCCAGCTCTTACAATGATCTGGAAATCAACTGGAGTGGTAACTGGGGCCATTATGAAAACGCAAGAGCCGATGAGCTGCTCGCTCTCATCCCGCATGAGACCGACGAAGCCGTCCTGAAGGAATACTACACTGAACTCTCTCAGATCTACCTGACCGACGTACCCAGCGTCTCGCTGATGTACCGTCCGCAGCTGTTCTACGCAGTAAACGAAACCGTCTGGACCAACTATCCTGAAGAAGGCGACGACATCCCGCCGACCGACTGCACCGACGGTTACGGCGTTGCAGCACTGTATGAACTGCAGCTGGTCAATCCGTAAAAAATACATTTACCAGGCGGTTCAATCTGACAGTTAATGAGCGGCCGCTGCATACTTCCTTTGCAGCGGCTGCTTTTTGTTTTACAGTCTGACTGCATTCCGAGTAAAGAAGGATTTGATGAGATATGAAAGGTTTCCGCAAGTATTATGGACAGAAAATACTGTGGTACATCTTCACCCTGATTATCGCAGTAATTTTAAACTTTATCCTGCCGCGGCTGATGCCCGGTGACCCGACTTCTGCAATCGTTGCCCAGGCGGCCGCCGGTATGACCGATGCCACCGCGGTTCAGAAGGTTTTGGAAGAATATACCGCAAAATTCGGACTGGACCAGCCGATGATCGTCCAGTTCTGGGAATTCCTCAAAAATGCGGTCCAGCTGGACTTTGGCCCATCGTTCAGCCAGTACCCCCGTCCAGTTTCGGACATTATCGCGTCGTCGGTCGGCTGGACGGTTTGCCTGCAGCTTCCGGCAATCATCGTCGGCTGGGTCCTCGGCAACCTGTTAGGTGCGCTGGCGGCCTATCTGCGGGGCGTATTTGACAAGGTTTTGCTGCCCGTCTTCCTGTTCATCTCCAATGTTCCCGCTTTCGGTATGGCAACCGTCCTGTTGACCGTCTTTGCGGTTAACCTGAAATGGTTCCCAACCTCGGGAGGCTATGGATTTGACCTGATTCCCAACGCCAGCTGGGAATTTTACAGCTCAGTCCTTGAACATTACTGGCTCCCCTTCCTATCAATTGTTCTGATCACCATTGGCGGCCAGGCAATTGGTATGCGCTCCATGTCCATCTATGAACTGAACGCCGACTATGTTAAATACTCCCGCTTCCTTGGCATCAAGGACGGCAAAATTGTCGGCTATGTATTCCGCAATGCAATGCTCCCCCAGATCACCGGTCTGGCAATGTCAATCGGTACGATGATGGGCGGTGCGCTGGTTGCAGAGATCATCTTCTCCTATCCGGGACTTGGTTCAACACTCCTTTCTGCTGTCACCGGACAGGATTACCCACTGATTTCGGCATGTACCCTGATCATTACAATCATGGTTCTGCTTGCCAACCTGTTTGTAGAGATTATCTACGGTGTTATTGACCCGCGTATCAAAGCGGCTCAGCAGGATTAAGGAGGGAAATGGTATGCTGAATACAATTAAACAGGTCTTCCGTTCTCCCCGTTTCCTGGTTGGTTTTGTTATCTTTGCCATCATTCTGCTGACCGTTATCTTCTATCCAATGTTTGTGCGGGCTGACCCACTGGCAATGGTCGGTAACGGCAACTTCTTTAAACCCGGTACCTATGTAAATGTGTCCGAGACGGTAACTGCCAACAAATATACCCTGAATGTTGACGTTTCCAGCGCAGCTAAACTTGACCGTCAGCTGGCAGAAAATGACCGGGCACGGATGGCGGACTGGTTGATCCGGTTCGGCGGCGTGGACGAAGCAGAAATTGATACTGCTGATTCGGCTGCTCTGGTTGAGCTTTGGAAAAACCATTATTCACCTGACGCCGATCAGCCCGGACTGATCTCTACCGATAAGAAATCGTTCGAACGGCTGGACAAACGCCTGGATGAGATCCTCTCCTCCTCTGGAATTATCATCGCGACTAAAGAAGAGGATGGTACCCTTTCTGAAAGCGAAACCATCAACGAAACCAGTTATGTCAACATCAATGACCTTTCAACCAACCACACCTTCCTGCTGGGAACCGACAACTTTGGACGTGACGTGCTGACCGAGCTGGTCGCGGCAACCGCAACTTCCCTGCGAATTGGTTTGATCGCCGGTGTCATCGCAACTGCAATCGGACTGATTTTGGGCTTAATCGCAGGATACCTCGGCGGGCTGGTGGATAACATTATCACCTTTATCACCAACCTGTTCACCGTCATTCCCTCTTTTGTCATCCTGATCCTGATTTCTTATTCAGTCGGACAGAGTGCGAGAGGCGTTGGGCTGGTCGCAATCATCATTGGCTTTACCTCCTGGACCTGGACGACCCGCTCGGTTCGCTCACAGGTTATCTCACTGCGTAACCGCGACCACGTCAACCTGTCTAAACTCTCGGGGCACAGCATGCTTCGAATCGTCTTTACCGATATCCTCCCCTATATCGCGTCTTACGTCGTAATGGCACTGATCCTTCAGATTTCCTCCGGCATTCTTTCGGAAGCGACCCTTTCGATGCTGGGACTGGGGCCGGCCACGACCAAGACCGCAACGCTGGGTCTGATGATGAACTGGGCGATGCAGTACTCTGCACACCTCAACGGCTCGTGGTGGGCTTATTTCCCGGTTATCCTGACCATCGCGCTGATTTCGTTCTCGCTCAACCTGATGAACACCGGTCTCGACCAGGTATTCAATCCGCAGCTGCGGGATTAAGGAGGAACTGGTATGGGAAAAATCATGCTGGAGGTCAAGGACCTCAAAACCAAATATGTTACCCGTTTTCATGAAAATGTTTATGCCGTTGATGGCGTCAGCTTAACCATTGAAGAAGGCAAGAGCCTTGGTATCGCCGGCGAATCTGGATGCGGAAAATCTACCCTCGCTCTTTCACTGATGGGTTACTATTTTGCTCCGCTTCATTATATGAGCGGCGATATCATCGTCGACGGAACCAATATCTCCGGTATGAAACCGGACGATGTCCGTCACAAAATTCTGGGCAATGAGATTGCATACATTCCCCAGGCTGCTATGAACGCCCTCAACCCGACACAAAAGATCATTCGCTTTATCGAAGATGTTATCCACGCACATGACCCAAAAGCAAGCAAAAAAGACATTTATGACCTGGCAAAACAACGTTTTGAAGTCCTGGGCCTTCCTCCCGAAGTTTTACAGAAACACGCTGTTGAGCTGTCGGGCGGTATGAAACAGCGTACGGTTATCGCTATTTCCACCATTCTTTCTCCCAAAGTTCTGATTGCAGACGAACCATCTTCGGCTCTGGACGTTACTTCCCAGAAAATGGTTATCAAAATGATGCGCGAACTGATGGAAAAAGGCTTTATCCGTTCCATGATCTTCATTACCCACGAGCTGCCGCTGTTGTACAATGTCACTGATGATATCATGGTCATGTACGCCGGACAGATCGTTGAAAGAGGCACCGCAAGAGAAATGGTCTTCGACCCGATCCATCCCTATTCCAAGGGTCTGATGGGCTCGATCATCGTCCCGGAAGCTGGTACCCGCGATCAGAAACTGACTGCGATCCCCGGTACGCCCCCCAACCTCAAACGTCCGCCTGCTGGCTGCCGGTTCGCCGACCGCTGCAAATACGCGACCGCTGAATGCAAGGGTGCTTCGGTCGCGATGAAAGAATTTGGCGAGGGCCGCAGCTACCGCTGCCGCTACTCGGTCGAGCATTTAAGGGAGGTATACGCAGATGAGTGATAAGAAAACGACCGGGGTTGCCCCGGCTGCCCCTTCCCGTCCTTCCTGCCTGCGCGGTACCGGAGTAACAAAGGTCTTCGGTTTTGGCGAGACCCGTACGGTTGCAGTCGACCACGTTGATTTTGATTTTCATGAGGGCGAGATCATCTCGATCGTTGGTGAATCCGGTTCGGGAAAAACGACTATTTCCAAAATGCTGCTCGGTTTGATCAGCGTCACTGAAGGAAAGATTGATTTCCAGGGAAAACCGCGGGATATCTCCACCCACCGCAAGAAAACCGAATATTGGAAAGGAATCCAGGCCATCTTCCAGGACCCCTTCTCCTCCTTTAACATGTTCAATAAGATTGACGCGGTTCTGCTCGACTGCATCAACATGCGGGGTGGACGCAATCTGTCCAAGGAAGAAAAGGTCCGTCTGATGACAGAAGCCTGCAGCTTCGTCAACCTGAAATTTGCTGAATTGACCAACAAGTATCCTTTCGAGCTCTCAGGCGGTCAGATGCAGCGATTGATGATCGCACGCATCTTCCTGCTCAAGCCGAAAATTCTGTTGGCTGACGAGCCAACTTCGATGATTGACGCCTGCTCCCGTGCGACTATTCTGGATATGCTGCTCAAGCTGCGGGATGAGATCAATATGACCATCATCTTCATCACCCACGACATCGGACTTGCTTATTACATTTCTGACTCGGTTTACATTATGGAACACGGTAAGTTCGTTGAGTCGGGCGGAGCGGATGAGGTTATCCTGACCCCGAAGGCTGACTACACAAAACGACTGATCAGCGACGTTCCGAAGATTTATGAAGAATGGGATCTGACAACCGTATAAGCGATTAATTTAAAACCCGTCTGTCTAACAAGACAGGCGGGTTTTCCATTTGATGCTGATGCTATTTACTGAATGATTACGGCCCGACGCCCCATTGCGCGATAGATACGCAGGAAAAAGGAAAGCTGCTGAGTGGTCTTGCCTCGCGCCGGATCAGAAAAAGTGGCAATCCCCTTTTCTTCATTAATGCTGGTCAAAACCAAAGCATGAGTCCCGATATAAGGCTTGTATGTACTGCCATCCGGCAGCGTCCAGCGGACTGACGAGTAACCAAATTCCCGCAGGCCGGGAGTCATCCAGACCATAACCGGTATTCCCTGGCGCAGATATTCTTTGAGCTCTTCCAGGTCAGCACCCGAAACAGATTTTGCACGCAGGGAACTTCCCTGTTCCGACAGATAACGGTTCGCCGCCGTCATAATCGCGCCTTCCAGACAGTACCAACCGGTATCATCCTCCGGGTTGCCGACAAAATAGTCATATGGATCCGGTCCATACATCTTCCCTCCCGACCAGGTCAGTTTGGCACGTGGGAGATATTTCGCAGACATCGTCGTGTGGCTGACCGAAAAGCCATGAAACCGAATCAATTCGGTCAGTGCGGTGATTTCACAGCCATTGGGCAGTGCAGGCGCCTGTAATACGACCGGAACGTCGATCGGATGATCGGAAGTGACCGACAGGCGGCCATACTGATCAAAATACCATTTCCGGCCTTTAATCGTGACGGTCTTTCCGGCCTGCATGATACCGTACTGGTCAACATAATACCAGTTATCCTTCCAGCTGACCCACTCGGACGACGCCATTTTGCCACTCGCCTTGAGGTAGTACCATTTGCCGTTGGATTCCACCCAGTCGGAGGACAGCATAATCCCCTGTTCATCCAGATAGTACCAGACGCTTCCCTCCTGATACCAACCGGTGACAAAACTGCCGCTGTCATCCAGCAACACCCAACCGGTCTCCAGCTGATGCCAGCCTTTCGACCAGAGTACGCCGTCTGTTCCAAAATAATAGCCTGCACCGTCAATGATCTGTTGTCCCGTGACCAACGGCCCATCAGCCGAAGCATAATACCGGTTGCCATTCAGAGAAATCCACTCCTGCTGGGCCATCCGGTTGTCCTCTTCTTCTCCGTAAAAGAAATACAGCTCTCCTTCAATTTCCAGCATCCCGGAAGCGTAGCCGCCCCCTTTCAGCCGAAATCGGGTCATCCCCCGGCTGGTGACAAAACGGCCTTCAACCGGCTGTTCTTCGGTCTCTGTCTCTTCAGTTTCTGTCTCAGTTTCTTCCACCTGTTCTTCTGTTTGCTCTTCATCTTCAGCAGAGAGCAGGCTGTCTGTAATCTGGGAAGAAGTCTGCTGTAGAATCTCCGCTGTCTGGTCATTTGCCGCAGTTGCCGTCTGTGGCAGTACTGCCACAAAACAGGATACAGCCAGTGCAACGGATACAGCTTTTTTGCGCCAGTTGTATTTCATTGATTGTCTCTCCTCCATGCGCATCGCGCTGATAATCATTTGTCAGAATCCATTTTATTATACACGATTTTGCAGCATTTGAACAGGGGGGAAATAACAAAAAAGGCGCGGGTTTTATCCCACGCCCAATTATATCTCACACCTGACTGAAATAGGTGTTCCGCGCCCCATCTTCCATCACAAAATGGGTTTTCAGCCGGAACAGCCGTTCGGTGACCCCTTCTGCTGCGCACCTCTCGGGACTGCCGCAGAAGATTACCTTTCCATCCTCCATCGCCACAATCTGGTCTGCGACGGTAAATGCCTGGGTCAGATCGTGTGTGACGACCAGCACCGTTTTTCCCGCTTCATGTGCCAGACGCGACAACATCTGCATAAAACCGTATTCATATCCCGGGTCCATATAGGTCGACGGCTCATCCAGCAGCAGCAGCGGTGTTGTCTGCGCCAGGATCATCGCCAGATAGACCTTCTGCCGTTCACCGCCGGAAAGACGGTCAACATACTTCTCCCACAATGGTTTTACTTCAGTTATTTCAGCCGCCCATTCAACCGCCTGACGGTCATTGTCCGAAAAACGCGCCCCAAACGGCAGGTAGGGATTTCTGCCATATCCGACCAGTTCCTCCACCGTAACATGAGGAGAAAGCAGCACCTGCGGCAGAATTGCCACCAGCCGCGCACGCTCCCGCCGGGTCATGCCGGCCAGCGGCAGTCCGCCTTCAGTGATCAGGCCGGTATATGGCACTGTCCCGCCGACACAGCCGACCAGCGTTGATTTGCCGCATCCGTTGCGGCCGATCATCGCAGTCAATGCACCTGGTTTCAGTGAAAAGCTGACGCCGTTCAGCACTGGTTTATTGCCGTACCGGACATGGATATCTTGAAAATTCATCCGCGCCATCCTCCCATCAACTCAGCGTCCGCCCCGCTGCCGCAGCAGCAAAACAAAAAAGAATGGCGCGCCGATCATCGCCATCACAATTCCGACCGGCAGTTCAGACGGTGCAGCGATGATTCGCCCGACCAGATCGGCCAGCACAACCAGTATCCCGCCGCAGAGGGCAGACGTAATCAGAACCGACCGGACACCAGTCGTGATCCTTCTGGCGATATGCGGGACAACCAGCCCGACAAACCCCAACAGTCCTGCAAAACTGACGACCGCGGCTGCGCTTGCCGACGCCAGCAGCAGTGCCTCCAGCCGCAGCCGCCGGACATTGACCCCCAGCGACACCGCCATGCTGTCACCCAATGCCAACAGGCCCAGCTGCCGGGACAGCATCAACGATATAATCAATGACATCCCGATCAAAACAGCCGGCACCGCAAGTGCTTCGGTTTTGACCCCGGAAAGCCCGCCGATTGAAAAAGCATTATAGGACGACAACACATCGGTATCCAACAGGCTTAGCAGCGAAATCGCCGCGTTCAGAACCGCAGTAAATGCAATCCCGGCCAGAATAATCGAAGTCTTGTCCCGGCCGGTACGGGATGACGCCACTACAATCACCATTGTCGTCGCAAATGCTCCTACAAAAGCTGCAAACGGTAACAGCTGATAGGACAGCGGCAGAAAATACAAGATCATGATGACTGCAAAGCCCGCTCCGGCATTTACACCGATAATATTGGGCGCTGCGAGGTCATTTCCCGTCACCGTCTGAAGCAAAACACCCGACACCGACAGTCCAACACCCGCCAGCAATGCCCCCAGTGTCCGCGGAACACGGATCACATACATAATCAACGTCTGGGTCTGATAGCCTTCCCGTCCCAGCAACGCGCAGACCGCTTCTTTCAGCCCCATCCCTGAGCTTCCATACCGCAGTGACAGCGCACAGGACAAAACCAACAGCCCGACAAGCAGCGGATACACCACTGCCATCCGCTTTTTTATCTGACTGCTCATCCTTCGTTCTCATCAGGGATGGTTTCGACCAGGTCAATCAGATACTGATAGGCTTCATCCCAGCGGGCATTGGGCTTAAACTGGAACAGATCCTTCGGCAGAAAGGCATAGTTGCCCTCTGCAACCGCAGTCAGCTGACGGTATCCATCCTCAGCAAAGACGCTTTCCATATACTCCTTGGCTGCATCCTCATTTCCCATCGTTGAAATAAAGATATAATCAGGATCAGCAGTAATAATCTCTTCCAGAGACAATCCGTCCAGCAGAACCGGTGCATCATCCGCAATATTGTGCAGTCCCAGTTCCGCCAGCATCCCACAGACGAAATTATCTTCCGTACCTTTCGCCTTGGTGGACGAATACT
>DVLN01000129.1 GCA_018715465.1 Candidatus Faecivivens stercorigallinarum
CCTCCAGCATCCGTTTCCAACTCTTCTCGCCGATTTCATGGTACTCGCAGACGGTATGGCTGTAGACAGGACAGTGCGCTCCCCGTTCGATATACCCTGATTGAAGTGCAGCATCCGGGTTTTCAGCATACAGCAGCTTTTTCAGATGATCGTGCGGTGCATCATAATGCCGCATCGTCTGCATGATGCCCGCCATCTTTTTCTTGGTATGGCGTGACAACCGGCTGGTACCGAACAGCAGATAAAACGGTCCGCCGAAAATCGGAAAAGCCATGATCAGGATAATCCACGCGATCTTGTAGGCAGGATTCGCCCGGCTGGTCAGGATTGCAAATACCGCCAGCAGACTCGCCAGTACCGAGGCAAAGTAAAACCAGCTGGAATAGGAGCTGAACCGCACCTGGAATACGACCATCGTCGCAATCTGCAGCAGCAACAGCAGTGCTACAATGACTACCCGGCGAAATATGAGTTGTGATATCTTCTTTATTTTCATGTTATTTTCTTTTTACCTCTTTTGATATCGGCTACAACTCCTCCGGGGTGATCTTTTTATCCCCCAGCCGTCTGTAAACCACTTCCCGCAGCAACGCATACAGTACCGACGAGAGCGGGATGAAAAACAACATCCCCGGTATCCCGAATATGCTGCCGCCGATTGAAACCGCAGCCAGCACCCAGATGGACGGCAATCCGACCGCGTTGCCGACAACATGCGGATAGATCAGCTGCCCTTCGACCTGCTGCAAGACCAAAAACATAATAATAAACCAGATCGTACGCTCGGGAGCAACCATTAGGATCAAAAACGCACCGACAGCACATCCCAAAAAAGAACCGAAGATCGGTACAAGTGCGGTAAATCCGATAAATACCCCACACAGCAGCGCATACGGAAATCCGAACAGCGTCATGACCAGGAAAAACAATGTGCCCAGGATGACTGCTTCGGTGCACTGACCGGACAAAAAACGGGAAAAGGTCTTGGAGGAGACCGACGCAATCCGTATGATCTGTTCACAGAGCTGACCAGGCAAAAAGGCATACAGAATCATTTTGACCTGTTTTCCCAACTGCTCTTTGCGCATCAGCAGATAGGCTGAAAAAACCAACCCGATGACCACCGATACCACCCCACCGACTAACGATGAAGCGGTTCCATAGATGCTCTCGATCAGCCCACTCTCTTCAATGATCATCACCAGCCGTGAACTGAGCGCCGTCCAGTCCAACTCCAGCCCGGCAATATAGCTGGTCAGTTCGCTGTTTCCAGCCAACAGATCCATCGCCCAGGCCCTCGCCGTCTCAAAATAGGTCGGCAGTCCCGCTACCAACGCAGAAGCAGTCCGCCCCAGTTCAGGGATTACCATTCCAAATACAAACGCAATCGCCGCTGCAACCAGCAGCAGTGTAACCGTCAGGCTGATCGGCCGGCGGAAGCGGAATACATCCAGCGTCTTTTTCTCCCGCGGCAGCTTTTGCACCCTGCGTCCGCCCGGCAGAGTGCTGAGCAGCATTTCGCCGGCTTTGTCCTGTAGTTCGTTTTCCTTAATGATGACCGTTTCAATCACTGATGTTTTCTTTTCGGGAAACAGAAACCGTTCGACCGCACGCATCGGTACATTCAGAATGAAGGCGACCACGCCTCCCAGAACAAACGGTTCGACTACCGCTCCCACCCAGGACAGCCCCTGTCCCAGAACGTCCAGGTGCTGCACTGCAAAGTTCAGCAACACCCCAAAGGCGACAACAATCAACAGTTTTTGAAACAACTGTCGGTCCATCTTCACACGATCATCCCCCCTTCAAAAATTTCATTCATTACCATTATACACCTTTTTTTCGTCTTGTCACTGGCAAATTCATGACTCAGTCGTAAATTTTTTAGCTATTCTTGCCATTTAAAAAGAGAAAAGGCCTGCTGCCCCGGATTTCCCGGAGCAGAAGACCTCCTTTCAAATCATCAGCAAATCATTCGTTCCCATTCCGCTCGCTCAGCGTCTGATAGGCGACAGGCTCCCCTACACTGATATAGGCAGGACGGATAATCTTGTCCACGTTGATCAGCTCTTCCAGCCGGTGAGCGCTCCAGCCGACAATACGTGCAATCGCAAACATTGGGGTAAACAACTCTTCCGGGATGTCCAGCATCGAATAGATCAGGCCGGAATAAAAGTCGACATTTGCGCTGACACCTTTGTAAATCCGGCGGTTTTCAGCAATTACCTTCGGCGCCAGACGTTCGACCATGGTGTAAAGCTCATAATCTTTACGGCGTCCCTTCTCCTCCGAAAGCCGTCCAACATACTTTTTGAAGATCTGGCAGCGCGGATCAGACTTGGTATAAACCGCGTGACCCATTCCGTAGATCAGTCCCTTTTTGTCAAATGCCTCTTTATTAAGCAATTTAAGCAGGTAGGCTGCAACCTCTTCCTCATCCCGTGTATCATGCACATGCGCTTTCAGATCCTTCATCATCTGGACAACCCGGATATTCGCGCCGCCGTGTTTGGGACCTTTGAGCGAACCGAGCGCGGCCGCAATCGTCGAATAGGTATCGGTACCGGACGAAGAAACAACATGCGTCGTAAAGGTCGAGTTGTTGCCGCCGCCATGTTCCATATGCAGCACCAGCGCCAGGTCGAGAATCTTCGCCTCCAGCGGGCTATACTTCTTGTCCGGGCGCAGCATCCGCAGGAAGTTTTCCGCCGTCGACAGTTCCGGCAGCGGCCGGTGGATGTACATGCTCTTGCCACGAATATAATGGTTATAGGCATGGTACCCGTAAACCGAAATCATCGGAAATACACTGATCAGCCGCAGACATTGCAGCAGTACGTTTTCAATTGAAATGTCGTCTGTTTTGCGGTCATACGATGCCAGCATCAGTACACTCTTGGACAGCGAGATCATGACGTCGCGGCTAGGCCCCTTCATCAATACATCACGGGTAAAGTTGCGGGGCAGTGACCGCGCGGCGGCAAGCATCCGGGTAAACTCCTCCAGCTGCCCAGCGTCCGGCAGCCTGCCAAACAACAGCAGATAAGCGGTCTCTTCAAATCCGAAACGGTCATCCGACAAAAAGCCGCGGACAAGATCCTGAACATTGATACCACGATAATACAGCCGTCCATCACAGGGAATCCGCTCCCCATTGATATAATCAAACGACTCAATGCGGGAAATATTGGTCAGTCCGGCACGGACACCATCACCATTTTTGTCACGCAGCCCCTTTTTGACCTGATACTCGTCATACAGCTCATACGGAAGGGTC
>DVLN01000130.1 GCA_018715465.1 Candidatus Faecivivens stercorigallinarum
CACCGTCAGGTGGATGAAAACGGCTGTACCTATCACAGCGGTCGGGTGGAAGACTGGAATAAACAATCATCGCAGAATTCTGACACATCAGCCGGGTTTACCGGTTCTTATGACGCGCAGGGCAATTCCCGTAGTTTTGGCAGGCAGGAAGGCGAACCATTTTATTACAACAATGGCAATCAACAGAACCGGCCTCCTGAGTACGGAATGAATGAGAACG
Organism: Candidatus Faecivivens stercorigallinarum; assembly: GCA_018715465.1. Lineage (GTDB taxonomy): Bacteria > Bacillota > Clostridia > Oscillospirales > Ruminococcaceae > Faecivivens > Faecivivens stercorigallinarum. Next base: position 221 of record DVLN01000130.1, read on the forward strand.
GGGAATATCGTTACAGTTATGAAGATTATAACCGTATTTCCTATAACCCGGATGGCAGCAGTGCACGCGGGAAAAACGGCATCAAGGTCTTTGCCATTATCGTGATCGTGCTGCTTGTGGTCACGACGGCGGTACTGCTGGGCATTATCGTTTCATTGAGGAATTCTCCCCTGCAATCTGAGGTTTCTGTGACCACTGAAACCTCCTCTCAGGTTTCGGAAAGTTCGTCCATGGAACGGCCGGATGAAGATGAAATCAAGGTGCCGGAGCTGAATATTACCTCTCATGCTGAGGAGGATACTTATATCAGCAGCGATGGCAAACTGACCACCACCCAGGTGCATGAAAAGGTCCGTCCGTCAGTGGTTGGTATTCTGAATTATACCGCTGAAAATGCGCTGACAGCCGATTCTTCCGGCAGCGGGATCATCCTGTCCAGCGACGGATATATCCTGACCAACGCCCATGTCATCAGCGGGGCTGCCAATCTGGTGGTTGTGCTGGATAACAATGAAGAATACGCCGCTCAGCTGATTGGCAGCGATATTTCTACCGACCTTGCGGTAATTAAGATCGACGCGGAAAATCTAACCGGAGCTGAGCTGGGCGATTCCAACCAGTTGAAGGTCGGTGAACCGGTTGTTGCGATCGGCAACCCTGCCGGGCTGAATCTGGCGGGTTCTACGACCCAGGGAATTGTTTCCGGTCTCGACCGTACCATCTCGGTTACACTGGAGACCGGCGAGTCAATCAGCATGGAGGTTATCCAGACAGATGCCGCGATCAATCCCGGCAACTCCGGCGGCCCGCTGATCAACGAATATGGCCAGGTTATTGGAATCAATTCCAGCCGGTTGTCTTCTTCGTCTTATGACGGCATCGGTTTTGCAATTCCAATCAATGACGCGCTGCCGATTGTAGAGGATCTGATCCAGTATGGCTATGTCACCGGACGGGTCAAGCTGGGCATCACTTACTATCCGATCAGTGAAGTGGTTGGCGCGATGTCCGGGTATACACCGGGCTTGCTGGTTTACAGCGTGGATGTGACGATGGACGTTTATGCCAAAGGGCTGCGTGCAGGCGATATCATCACCGAAATGGATGGTCAGTCGGTTACTTCCAAAGAGGCAATCAAGAATATTCTGGATGGCAAGAAACCAGGCGATACCCTTCGGATTACCTTTATCCGCGGTTCCGCCGGCAGTCAGGCCAGCTATTCAGTAGAAGTTGTGCTGGGCGAAGATACCGGCAACAGCGATACCAGCAGCTATTCTTCTGAACCAGGTACGACGGAAGGAGTACCCACGACGGCAGACGGCGCTCAGTCGTTTACCTGATTACGCATTTATAAAGGCACAGGGAGTACGCCCTGTGCCTTTTCTCATGGATAAAAAAGCCGCCGATCAGAAGACCGACGGCTTTTACTGAATAACAAAAACTGTTTAAAATATCTGTGCCTTACAGCAGCGATTTATACAGTGCAATAATATCCTCTTTGGTAGGATCAAGCGGATTGCCGGGACGGCAGGCGTCATCCATTGCCGACTGAGCCAAAAAGTCGATGTCTTCTTCCTTGACAATGCCCTTGAGATCCTGAGGAATACCAACATCTTTGGACAGTTTTGCAACAGCGTCGCAGGCAGCGGCACGATATCCTTCCTGGGTCATCTGGTCAACGCCTTCAACACCCATTGCACGGGCAATTTCACGGTATTTTTCACCGGTAGCAGAAGCGTTGTACCTCATGACGGTCGGCAGCAGGATTGCATTTGCAACACCATGAGGGGTATCGTAAACAGCGCCCAGAGCGTGTGCCATCGAGTGGACAATGCCCAGACCGACGTTGGAGAAGCCCATACCAGCGATGTACTGACCGAGTGCCATACCTTCACGGCCTTCGGGAGTTCCTTCGCAGGCACCGCGCAGGGATTTTGCAATGATCTCGATAGCTTTCAGATGCATCATATCGGTCATTTCCCATGCACCCTTGGTGATATAGCCTTCGATTGCATGGGTCAGCGCGTCCATACCGGTGGAAGCAGTCAGGCCCTTGGGCATCGAGCTCATCATGTCGGCGTCGATGATTGCAACAACAGGGATGTCGTGGGGGTCTACGCAGACAAATTTACGTTTTTTCTCGACATCGGTGACAACATAGTTGATGGTAACTTCAGCAGCGGTACCGGCTGTTGTGGGAACAGCGATAATCGGTACGCATTTGTTTTTGGTTGCAACGGCGCCTTCCAGCGATACAACATCGGCATATTCAGGGTTGGCAATGATAATGGCGATGCCTTTCGCAGTATCCATCGAAGAACCGCCGCCGATCGCTACAATCGCGTCTGCACCGGCTTCTTTGAATTTTGCAACACCGTTCTGGATATTGGCAATTGTGGGGTTTGCCTTGATGTCGGTATACATGTCGTAAGGGATCCCGGCTTCGTCCAGCAGAGCGGTCACTTTGGTGGATACACCAAATTTGACCAGAGACGGGTCGGTGACGACCAGAATCTTTTTAAATGCTCTTGCTTTTGCTTCATCGACAACTGCCGAGATGGAGCCCGCGCCGAAATAGGAAGTTTCGTTTAAGATCATTCTGTTTGCCATGTGGATATTCCTCCATTATTAACAAAAGTCAGATCCAGTGTGGGGCTAAATCTGTATTTATTATTATAACACATTCCGCTGCGGGGTTCAATCGTTGACAGGCAGTTTTCGATGAATTTTCTGCGAATCTTTGTGCATTACGGGTCGGCCATCAGCCAGAACAGCGCTGCCATCAGCCCCGGTGAGCACTGTCCCTGTGAGGAAAGCAGCAGCATCAGCAGCAGAATGGTCAGCCTGTCCCCATCCATTCCCATCAGCCCGGACAGTCCCAATAACCCGGACGGCGTATCTTTGATGGTATGATGGGGCTGCTGTCGTGGGGATTCTGTTATGGGGACTTCAACTGGCCGGCTGACGGTGGGGACAGTCTCAGGCTGTTGGCTGACAGACGGGCGGCGGGAACCTTCGAGACGTTCCCGTGCCTGCCGCTGCATTTCCCGCACCCGCTGGGCAGCTTCCAGCTGCATCTGCCGGAGTTCTTCCGGGCTGTATTCGCGATAGGCCATCTATGTTCATCCTTTCGGTTGCGCAGATTTTGTCGGTGCCCTCTGTTTTACACTGTCCTGACTGTTTAGGAGTGTCCCGACAGCCCCAGTTGTCCAAACAGGCCGGACAGCCCTGATAATCCGCCGCCTTCGACTGTCTCCAGCGCCTTGACCATCTGCATGATCTGCATGGCCTGGTCAACGCGCGGGCCCTTTTCCGGGCGAAGGAGCGGTTTCAGGCTCTTGAGGAAGATGTATTCCGGCCCCTGCTGGTTCATCGCCTGCATGACGCTGGAAAGGGTTCGGAGTAGTGCAGGGTTGGACAGCAGGCTGTTCATATTAAGTCCTGCGGAGCCATCTGACGGAACAGGTATCTGGGAATGGCTAGGATGGTTTTCCCTGGGATAGTTTTCCCTGGGATAGCTTTCCCTAGGATAGTTTTCCCTGGGATGGTCCTGCTGGTGGTGCGCAGATGCTGTGGAAGCAGCCGCACCTGTATCTGAAGCGGATGCCTGGGATTGGGACAGATTTTGCAGTGCCCCTTCCAGCTGGTTTTCCATTCCCATTGCGCCGGCCATCTGCCGGAGGGAACGCAGGGTATCTTCGTTTTGCAGGATAGAGGCGAGATTGGACAGATCAAACCCTTCTGTTTCCGGCATATTTTTTCCTCCTTTCTTCAGATACAGGCGCCGTCGGATTCTATTTCAGTGTTACCGCTGGCCAGGTTTTCTGTTCATCATTCGACGAATGGCGTCTGACTGAACGGCTTTTTCAGCGGCTTTTTTTGCAGCGGCTGCTTTTGCCGGGTCAGAGAGAATCTCACTGACTTTATTCCGGCTGTCGCTGGGGAGGGTAGAGAGCAGGGCAGAAAGATCACCCCGGCGGTAGTCCGCTTCCAGTTTTTTGGGGTCGGCTCCTGCGCGTGCCGCCAGCATTTTGATCAGCATTTTGTCCATTTCTCCTAGCGGTGCGGAATCGGACAGGGCGTTGTGCTCTCCTTTTTGCAGTTCAAAGCTCATGGGAATCCTTCCTTTCGGTTTAGCAGCGGCCCCATCCTGACAGCGGCGGAGCTGTTGACGAACAGGGCATGATGGTTTATACTTATTCTGTATATACGCATAATATGCCCGCCCGGCGATCTGGTTGCATCTGCCGGAGGGGAATGGGAATGAAAGGAAGTGCCCTGAATGGATACCCGTCGAATTGTGGTGATTTCGGATACCCATAAGGATTTTTTTACATTGCGCAAGATTGTGGAACGGCACCGGCAGGATACCGACCTTTTTCTTCATCTGGGAGATGTGGAAGAAGATGTCCGCAAAATTCGTGCGCTGTATCCCGACCTGCCGATACGCAGTGTACGTGGAAACTGTGACTTCGGTTCAAAAAGTAAACCGGTTGATATCGTTGAGCTTGGAGGTGCACGGGTACTCTTTTGCCATGGGCATACTATGTTTGTAGGAGCAGGAACCGAATATCTCGAAAATGCGGCAAGAGAAGCGGGATGTAATGTGGCGCTGTTTGGACATACCCATGTTTCTTACTGCCGGTACAAAGACGGGTTATATATCATGAACCCGGGAAGTCCGTCCAGCCCACGTGACGGGAAGCCCAGCTATGGCATTATTGACATTGCCGGGAATGGGCTGCTTGCCTATGTTGTACAGCTCAAATGATCATACGTGGAGGAAAAACGGGAATGGAACAGATGGTCTCTTTTGCCTGTCCGGTCTGCGGGGAAAATCTGACGCAGGAGGGCAGCAGCTTTCGCTGTCCGGCCGGACATAGCTTTGATCGTGCCCGCAGCGGATATGTCAATCTATTGTTGCCGGATGGCAAGCATGCGAAGCTCCCCGGCGATAACTGCCAGATGGTCAATGCAAGGCGGGAGTTTCTTGAAAAGGGTTTTTACCGGCCGATGGCGGATGCACTCTGTCGGGAACTGGTCGGGGAGCTGGACGGGAAGAACGCTCTCGTGCTGCTGGATGCCGGATGCGGAGAAGGATATTATACCCGGCTGGTATATGACGCACTGACTTCAAACGGGCTTTCGACCCGGCTGCTGGGACTGGATATCTCCAAATTTGCGGCGGAGAAGGCGGCAAAGCGGTTTCGCCTTGAAGAGCCGGTCAGGATTGCTGCGGCGAGTATCTTCCATATGCCGGTGGCAGATGAAAGCTGTGACGCGGTGATGACGTTGTTTGCGCCGTTTTGCCGGGAAGAGTTCTGCCGGGTGCTGAAAAAAGGCGGCTTGTTCGCAATGGTCATCCCGGGGGAGCGTCATCTGTTTGGGCTTAAACAGGCAATTTATGACCACCCTTATCTGAACGAGGTACAGGATTATCCGATTGAAGGAATGGAATTTCTGCGCAGTGTTCCGGTGGATGATACCATCACACTGCATGACGGCGAGATCATGAGCTTGTTCATGATGACGCCCTACTATTATAAAACGTCGGCTGAGGGGCAGCAGAGAGCGGCTGATCTCACAGAACTGACAACCGAAACTTCTTTTCAAATATTGCTGTACCGTAAAAATTGACGCATTATTATAGGCAAAAGGTATGGAATTGGATTTAAAACAGGTATTTGCATTCTATCAGGCAGGATGTTATAATACGAATAGTTGAACTGGTTGTCTTAGCGAATGAAAGGAATGATGACAGATGGAGAAAAAACTCGGGTTTGGTATGATGCGTCTGCCTTCTATTGATCCCAATGATCCGTCGAAAATTGATATTGAACAGGTAAGCAAAATGGTCGACCTCTTTTTGGAAAGAGGATTTACCTATTTTGACACTGCCTGGATGTACTGCGGATTCCAGAGTGAAAATGCGGCAAAGGAAGCACTGGTCAAACGTCATCCCCGTGACAGTTTTACCCTCGCGACCAAACTGCACGCCGGTTTCCTCAAAACCAAAGAGGATCGCGACCGTATTTTTAATGAACAGAGAGCTAAAACAGGCGTCGAATATTTTGACTACTATCTGCTGCATGATATCGGATATGATCATTACAAGATTTATACCGAGCTGGATTGTTTCAATTGGCTGATGGAGAAAAAGCAGCAGGGCCTCGTTAAACATATTGGCTTTTCTTATCATGATAACGCCGAACTGCTGGATCAGGTGCTGACCGAACACCCTGAGTTTGAGTTTGTCCAGCTGCAGATCAACTATCTTGACTGGGAGAGCGCTGGTGTTCAGTCCCGTAAATGTTATGAAGTCGCGGTCAAACACGGCAAACCGGTTATCGTTATGGAACCGGTCAAGGGCGGCACACTAGCAAAAGTTCCTGAATCGGTCGAAAAGCTGTTCAAGGATGCGGCGCCGGAAATGTCTGTTCCGTCCTGGGCCATCCGTTTTGCAGCCAGCCTGCCTGGTGTTAAACTGGTTCTGTCGGGCATGAGCAATATGGAACAGGTATTGGATAACACCGATTATATGCAGAATCTCAAACCGCTGACCGATGAAGAACACAAGCTGGTCGAACAGGCAGTTGAGCTGATCAACGCCAACATCGCAATTCCCTGCACCGGTTGTTCCTACTGCACCGACGGATGTCCGATGCATATTGCAATTCCCAAGTACTTCTCGCTGTACAATGCAGATAAACAGGAAGTCAAGGAAAAAGGCTGGACGCCGCAGGGCGAGTACTACGACCGTCTGACGCATGTTTTCGGAAAGGCAAGCGACTGCATTGCCTGCGGCCAGTGCGAAGGGGTATGTCCCCAGCATCTGCCGATCATTGAGCACCTCAAAGAGGTTGCCGAATACTTTGGCAAATAATTGTATATAAGTGTAAATCCCTTTTACAGCTGTAAACTGTAAAAGGGATTTGCGCTTTTTATGAATTGTTGAAGCTGTCAATCAGGGCAAGCAGTGCCTGCTGCTGCCCGTCGGTAAGATGCAGAAGATGACGAAAGATTTTCCATTGGGTTTCGGTAACCGGGCGGAGCTGCTCTTTTGTTTCATCAAAGAAAAACTGGGACAGCGTGATTCCAAAATAATCACAGAGGGTTTGCAGTGTAAACAGGGTGGGCAGAGTTTGGGAATGCAAAAGGGAGGAAACGGTCGATTGTGCGAGACCGGAGTCCTTGAACAGTCGGTATTCACTTTGACGCCTTTTTCTTCCATTAAAGAGCGAACACGGTTTTGAATCCAGAGAATCATCTCAGTATCGGTCATTGGCGTCCCTCCGAAAGCAACTCATCCAATGTTTTGTCCAGAGCTTTTGAAAAACACTGCAGTTCAATATCTGTGACAAACCGCTTACCGGCCTCAATTCGTTGAATAGCGTTCTTGTCAATGTCCAGCCCAGTCAGTTGAAGCAGATCCGATAACTGCCGTTGAGAA
>DVLN01000131.1 GCA_018715465.1 Candidatus Faecivivens stercorigallinarum
TTGACAGCATATTTTTGTTCTCCTGCCAAAAGGGACGGTTTTCGCCGGAATGTCCATTTTATGCCTGATTGCACTTTTTTGTGCTCCAAATTAGCAGGCCGCGAACCAGCGCACAAAAGCAAATTTGGGCATTCCATCCAAAAAACGGGCTGTTTACTTTATATCTTCTCCATACTATAATGTGGTCATACGGCAGATTACTCCGCTGCTGGCGCGCGGCAGTGAGAATGTTCTGCTCACGATAGAGTCGTATATGAAAAATAGGAAAAAACGGTTGTATACCGAAAAACATCTAATTGGAGGTAACACTATGAAGAAAAACCGCCTTTTTGCTCAGCTGATTGCTTCCCTGTTGGTCCTGACGTCATTGGCCGGTTGCAACAACAGCAGTAACAGCAGTGATTCCACCTCTCAGCAGGATGCAGGCTCTTCTGACAGCACTTCGACTGCAAGTGAAACATCTTCTGCGGCTGCAGCAGAACCTGGTGAAGTTCAGCTTCCGATTGTCGATGAAAAGATTACCGTTACCTGGTTTGCCGGACTGGATTCCAACCTGACGACATTGGTCTCCAATATGAATGAGACTCCCTTCTTCCAGGATATGGAGGAAAAAACCAATATTCATATCGAATTCCAGCATCCGCCGACAGGCAGTGAAACTTCTGCATATAACCTGTTGTTTGCTTCCGGCGACCTCCCCGATCTGATTTCCCATCAGAATCCCGGTTACTCAGGTGGCCTGGATGCCTGTCTCGACGATGGTTATATCCTTGATTTGACTGAGTTGGTTCCGCAGTATTGCCCCAACTATATGAAAGCACTGAACGATCTCTCTGAAAAATATGACGAAAACGTTCTCCGTTCGGCTTATACCGGTTCCGGTCGTATCGGCGCGGTCGGTCAGCTGATGCAGCAGCCGCAGGGCCCCTGGGCCGGATTGTATGTCCGTGGCGACTGGCTGGAAAAATGTGGACTGGAAACTCCTCAGACTTTTGAAGATTGGGAAACAATGCTGACAGCCTTTAAGGATGAATGTGGTGCTACAGCGCCCATGCTGCTCCATAAGACCGGATACGATAATGTATTTAATAATATCTGTATGGGCTTTGGTGTGACTCCTTCCTGGTATCAGGTGGACGGCCAGGTCAAGTTTGGCCCTGCTGAAGAAGGTTGGCGGGATTATGTGACGATGATGCATGACTGGTATCAGAAAGGTTTGATCGACCCCGACTTTATGGCTTCTACTTCTCCGGCCTCCATCCTTCCCGATACTGCAATGGTTACGACTGGTAAAACAGGTGCGTTTGTCGGTGTTTATACCAACGTTGCTATGTGGGAAGCGGCCATTGAGGGCGATGAGGATAACTTTGTGCCGGTTTATACCCCGATGCCCAATGCAGGCGACACCCACAATTTCCAGAGTGTTATTCTGTCTGGTGCATCTCCGACGATGGGTCTGTCTATTTCCGCAGACAGCGAGTACGCAATTGAATGTTTGAAAATGTTTGATTACTGGTTCTCCGAAGAAGGAGCGATGTACTGTAACTGGGGCATCGAAGGTGATACCTATCAACTGGACGAAAATAATGAACCGAAATATACCGATAAGATTATCAGCAATCCTGACGGTTTGTCTTTTGCTCAGGCAATGGCTTATTATACCTTCCCGCCGGCAAGACCTGTCTACCAGGATTGGACCCGTGAGCTGGAAGCCGTTCCGGCAAAAGATGTCGTCTGCTATGACGTCTGGGGTCAGGGTACAAACTCTGAGGCAATGCCCGCGCCTGGTTCTTTGAATATGGATCCGGAACTGTATACCGAATTTTCGACCATTATGACCGATATCCAGACTGTCGTCGATGAAAAGACGCCTCAGTTTATCAGTGGTGTTATCTCGCTGGATGAATATGACGCTTACCAGACGATGCTCCAGGATATGGGTATGGCACGTGCAGTTGAGATTGTGCAGCAGGCATATGAAGACTTTATGGCACGATAACGCCAGATTGCACTTCGTTTTGTAAGAAAAAGATATTTCATAATAACGAGCGTTCCAATCAAATAAAATTGGAGCGCTCCCATTTTACCGGCAGGAATTCTGTAAACTAACAACATACCGTTTTCGTATAAAAATATGAGGTAATATATGGCACTGAATATCGTAAAAACAAAATATGGACAGGTTCAGGGTGTAGTGGAAGACAATATCACGATTTTCAGAGGCGTTCCTTATGCACAGCCGCCGGTGGGGGATCTCCGTTGGCGTCCGCCTCAGCCTCCCAAACCCTGGGATGGAATCCGCAGCTGTATTGAGTTTGCACCTGCCGCAATGCAGCACTATAACAGCGACCCCAAAAGTTTTTATGGAAAAGAGTTCCCGGTCTGGGATGGACTGACCTTCAGTGAGGACTGTCTATATTTGAATATCTGGACTCCGGCTCAATCGGCCGGTGAGAAACTGCCGGTCATGATGTGGGTGCATGGCGGCGGGAATATGAGTGGGTATTCCTATGAGCCTGAGTTCGACGGAAAGGCATTGGCATCACGCGGTGTCATTTATGTATCGGTCGGATTCCGGCTGAATATCTTCGGCTTTCTCGCTCATCCTGAGCTGACCGCTGAAAGTACTTATGGCGGAAGCGGCAACTATGGCCATCTCGATCAGCTGGCGGCTGCCCGCTGGATTCAGGAAAATATTGAAGCGTTCGGCGGCGATCCGGCTAATATTACTATGTTCGGTCAGTCCGGCGGCGCACATGATGTGCAGATTATGGCGACCAGCCCATTGTTTGCCGGTGTCATTGATAAGGGAATCAGCGAATCCGGCGGCGGTGGAGCGTCAATGATGGGGGCTGTCCCGCTTGCAGAGGGAGAGACTGCCGGACTGGAATTCCAGCAAGCAGCCAGCTGCCATTCCATTCAGGAACTTCGCGCCCTTCCGGCAGACAAAATACTGGATGTCGCTGGCAAAATGGGCTTCGGCCTTATGAAAATCGGGACGGTTATCGACCAGTATGTTTGTTTCGGAGATACTTCTGAAATGATTCGGTCAGGTAAAGCAAGAGATATTCCGATGATTATCGGCTGCTGTTCGCATGAAGGCGGACGGATGAGCATGCTCCCACCCGGTCACAAACAGGATCTCGCATTGTTTAATCAGCAGCTGGAACGTAATTTCCCATTGGCTGCCGACAAAATGCGGCAGATTTATAGACTTGCGACCGAAGAAGATGCCGATGCATTTGACCGCGATCTGATGGCGGACGGCATGGTCTACGGCTATCAGCTGTGGGCGCGCAGTCAGAATAAGGCCGGAAAACAAGCTCCTTACGTCTATTATTTTGATCATCCGCTTCCCGATGCTGATGGAAATCCAAGCCCAGAAGGTGCCTTTCATTCGGCTGAGCTGTGGTATGTTCATGGTACTCTCGGCCGCTGCTGGCGGAAGATGGGAAAAACGGACGTCATGATCTCGGAAGCTATGATGGATTACTGGACCAACTTCGCCAAAACCGGCAATCCAAATGGACAGAATGTCCCTGCATGGGAGCCGTATACCTGCGCAAATCCCCAGATCATGGTCTTTGGCGATACGGTCGGTATGCAGACAATGGACGACCATCCGGCGGTAAAAGTGTTTTCTGATTAAAGAATACAGGACAGCAAATCGTTTGGAAAAGGAGGAAAATTATGCAGCTGATTGTACGGGCAGATGATGTTGGCTATACAGATGTATGCAATATAGGTGCCTTCGAGGCGATTGAAAACGGAGTCGTTACTTCGGCAGATATTATGCTGGACTGTCCGGGAACTGTGGATGCCTTGCGCCGTCTGAAAAACTATCCCTGGATTTCTGTGGGATGGCATGCCCATTTTTGGGGTGCTCCGGTTTTGGACCCGGCTGATGTTCCATCACTGTATGATGCTTCCAGAAACGGTTTCCGGAAAGATCTTCGTGCGCTGGAAGATGTGGATTATCAGCAGGCACTGGCTGAATGCAGAGCCGAAATCAACCGTTGTGTCGAAATTCTGGGGAAAGCTCCCGATGTGTCCGGCTTTGGGATGGGGGATACACCCATGTCACGCGCTATGGCTGAAGTCGCCAGAGAGTTTGGCATGAAGACGGATTTTGTGTACATGCCCGGTTTCCCTGGTTCGGAAACTGAGTGGGATGGAAAAAAGATTATCGCGATGGGCTTTGAGGCCTATGCCGATCTGCAAACCGATTCTCTGACGGAGATTGAAAAATATGATCCTGTCGGATATTATTTGCAGGATCGGGGCGGTATGCTGAAACTCCCTCCCCATGCTACCGCAATGCACTGCTGGCATCCGGGATATGTGGATTATTTCGTCTATCGTCTGGGCGATTATGGCCCTAACGCCAGAAACTTTATCACTGCCCGTACAGTCGATGTTCATGCTCTGTGCTCTCAACAGGTGAAGGATTGGCTTAGAGAACATAACGTGCGGTTAGTCAATATCCGGGACGCTTTGTATGGCACCAATGAATACCAGAATCATCTGCGCAGTGTGGGAAGTAATTTGTATATTGATAAATAATTTAAAGTATATAAATTAAGGAGGAATATAACTATGGCACTGAATGTCGTCAAAACAAAGTATGGAATGGTTCAGGGTGTGACTGAGGAAGGCGTTTTGGTATTTAAAGGCGTTCCCTATGCTGCGCCGCCTATTGGAGAACTTCGCTGGAAACCTCCGGTGGACCCTCAGCCCTGGGAGGGTGTAAAGGTTTGTGATACATACGGCCCCCGTCCAATGCAGCCCAGTAATGGTGGTCTGGCGTTTGAACCCTGGGCTTCCGATTTCTACTATATGGGCTATACCGAATACAGCGAGGACTGCCTCTACCTGAACATCGCGACCGATGCACAGAGTGCCGATGAAAAACGTCCGGTATTCATGTGGTTCCATGGTGGTGGCTTGTCTTCCGGATACAGTTACGAAATTGAGTTCAATCCAACAGTCCTTGCCAAAAAAGGCGTGATCGTCGTTTCGGTCGGCCAGCGGCTGAATGTGTTCGGCTATCTCGCACTGCCTCAGCTTTCCGCAGAACAGGGCGGAATTTCCGGAAACTATGGCCTGATGGATGAAGTTAAGGCTCTGGACTGGGTACGGGAAAATATTGCCGCTTTTGGCGGTGACCCGGATAACATTACCATCGGCGGTCAGTCGGGCGGCACCGCAAAGACAGGTGCGCTTGCCCGTTGTCCCAAGGCTACTGGCAAGATTAAAAGAGTCATCAATCAATCTAGCCTCAACTGGACAGGCAGTTATCCTTCCATGAAGGAAGTGGAAGAGGAGGGCGTTGAATACATCAAAGCGCTGGGATTCAGTGCAGATGTGACTCTTGAAGAACTGCGTGCTGCTGATGCCGAAGTATTTAACGTTAGAGTGGGAAATCCGTTTGATAAAAAAGGCCCGCATACTCCCGGCGGCATGGTTTACGATGGTGTATGGGTGCCGGAGCAGAATGCGGCGGTTAGCTTTGATCAGTACGCTGGTCATCTGGATTATCTGGTTGGTGGCAACTACGGCGAGTGTGTAATGTCTACTGGGTTTATTTTAGGCGGAAAACCGCTGGAAAATGCAGCGGAATTCTATCACGCTGCTAAAGATGTACTGGGTGAGAAAATCTATAACAAATATGATTTTGAAAAATCTTATCCGGTCGAGGATTCTCAGGCTAACTTCCTATCTAAACGCTTAGCAGTAGAGGGCCTGACTGGATTCGGTGGAAATATGAAAAACCGTTATTTTGGCGCCTATCGTGCACAGAAGTTCCCCGATGCAAAAACTTACAGTTATGTTTTCTCCCATATCACTCCCAGTGTTCCGGATGATAAGAAAAATCCCCTCCGTGATCCGGATATTATGATGGCATGGCATTCTTCTGAGCTTTGGTATATGTTCGATTCACTGCGGGTGGGGAAGAACGGCGCCAGCAATGTTCCGCCTGTCCGTCCCTGGACTGAATACGACGTCAAACTTGCCGACATCATGAGCAGCTATTGGGCTAACTTTATGAAGAACGGCGACCCTAACGGTGATGGGCTTCCTTACTGGCCGGCCAGTGACCAGAATTACGGCTGGATCGATCTCGGAGATGAAATCATTTCCCATGAGGGAATGGAAGACGAAAAAGATCAGATGCTGTATGACTATCTGATGGAGCAGGATGTACCCAAACTGTAAGGTCAATATCCGCTGATTTCTTTGAATTTTATGGTGAGAAGCCGTCTGTATGGATGAATCGAACGGGCGGCTTTCTGCCATGCAGACAGGAGTGTGTTTATGAAACAGGTCGTTACAAAATATGGTAAACTGGAAGGTCTGGAAAAGGACGGATATTCCACTTTTCTGGGCGTACCTTATGCAAAGGCTCCGGTGGGAGCGCTCCGCTGGAAAGCTCCGCAGGCTCCCGAATGCTGGGATGGCGTCCGGGATGCAACCAGCTTTGGTCATCGTGCCTGGCAGATGCAGAAATTGTATGTTGAATCGGAAGATCATTCCCCACCGATGCCGTTTGTCAATTATGGACGTGAATTCTACGCCGACCCCGCCTTCGTCCCTCCGATGGACGAGGACTGCCTTTATCTCAACATCTGGACGCCGGCTGAAACAGGTACCGAAAAATTGCCGGTCGCTTTCTGGATTCATGGCGGCGCATTTATGAATGGATATGGCTCGGAAATCGAGTTCGATGGGGAGGCATTTGCGAAAAAAGGCGTCATCCTCGTCACCATCAACTACCGATTGGGCGCTTTGGGCTTTCTCTGCCACCCTGCCTTGATAGATGAAAATGGTCGTTGCGGCAACTACGGCATCCTCGACCAGATCGCTGCTCTGCAATGGGTTCGCGAGAATATTGCGGCTTTTGGCGGTGACCCTGAACATATTACCATCTTTGGGCAGTCTGCCGGTGCAATGAGTGTACAGACACTGATTTGCTCGCCGCTGACCAAAGGTATGTTCTGCGGTGCAATCCTTCAGTCGGGTGGAGGATTCAATGCCGGCTTCAGCCGCGATGTCCCGATGGAACGGGCCATGCAGACCGGAGAATCGTTTGCTGAGGCTGCCGGTGCCAAGACGGCTGAGAAACTCAGAGCCCTTTCCCCGGAACAGATTATGCAGACCTGCAATGCGGTGCAGAAAGAAAATATGAAACGCGGTATTTTCGGTCTGTCCTTTGAGCCTGTTATCGATGGTCATCTGCTGGTTAAGGGATACCGCGACTATCTGGCAGAAGGTCTTCATCCCGATGTCCCGTATATGCTCGGTTCCTGCGGCAACGATATGGGCGCAACCAGTGATACAAAGGCCGCCGGAAAACATATTCCGCTGTACTATGGCTGTATCAACTGGAGCCTCAATGAGCAGGCTCTTGGAAGAAAAGCTTCGTATGTTTACTACTTTGACCGTGAACTGCCCGGCAGCGACGACGGTGCTTTCCACTCCTCTGAATTGTGGTATGTCTTTGAGACGCTGGGACGCAGCTGGAGACCCAAAACGGATGCGGATTATGAGCTTGCCGACAGAATCAACTCCTATTGGGTTAACTTCGTGAAAACTGGAAATCCCAATGGTGAAGGTCTTCCTGAATGGAAACCCT
>DVLN01000132.1 GCA_018715465.1 Candidatus Faecivivens stercorigallinarum
TGCCCAAAAACTGAAAAAAGTTTTTTGCCAATGGCTGGACAACGGACATACCGACCTTTCTGACCCACACACCTGTATTCTCTGCATCCAATTGACAGATGGTATTTTGTTTTCAAACGGAACCCGCTTTGACCTCAAGTTTTAAGTGGCTACCGATACAGATATCATCCCTTAAATGCTCGAAAACCAACGCCGGATGAAAAGCTGATTCATCCGGCGTTGGTTTTTATATAGATGGTTCTTATTTCAGCCCGCGTGCCGCGGCCATCTCCGTTACTTCATTGACCAGGTCTTCCGCGTCTTCGGGTAAGACAAATCCCTGCTGAACATGATACGCGGTCGCTTTTTCCACCAGCTGCCGGTAATGCGCAAGGCTTCCATACAGCTCGGTCAGAAACGCGGCTGAAAAAGGTTCGGCATGTCCATACAGCCAGTTGTGCCGGATACTCCCGTCCGGTTGCGGCTCATTGCACCAGTTGAAGTACCGGGCGGTTGGATAATCCAGTGCTGCGGTACGGATGCCGCCCAGTGCGTTGCCGAAACCGTCTTTCCGGTTGACAAAAGCATAACTTCCGTCTTCACTTACTGCCTGTTCCATTTCGATAAACGGCATATGCGGCGCAGGAATCCCTTCACGCACCCACGTAAACAGCCGAGCAAAGGTCATATGGAACAGATAGGTGTACGGATAATTGCTGACCTCCCCTTCCAGTCCACGATAGGGCTGACGGCCTTCCGGCGGCAGATCGGGGTCATTCCGGTACCATTCGTCAAGATTGTTTTTCTCATCATGGGCAGAACCGGGGAACTGATAGCTTCTAAACAGTCTTCCCGGTGCATCCGAATCCCCGCTCCAGGCGGTCATCTGATTCTCGCTCTCGGTGTTCAGTGCGATAAACGGCACCGGACAGCCAAAGACACTCTGTCCCTCTCCGCCGAAGATTCGCCGAGTGCCATAACTGCGATAGGAATTGATCGGCGCTAGCTGTGCACCGCCGCCGGCGTTCAGATATCCGTCAAAGATCTGTTCATGGGTCAGCGGATAAAAACTGCGCAGATACCGATTGATAAACCCGGTGCACTGGCTCCATCCGGTCAGGTACAGCCAGGTTTTTCCTTCCATATACCGATTAAGCGGGTTGTTGGGGCCTGTGGTTTTAAACAGCCGTCCGCAGTCGGCCATGATATCCCACAACAGCCCGTTTTCCCACTGGGTCTGCAACGGGAACATCAGGTTTTCGGGGACTTCACGATCAGGCAATGGATTTGGCCAGTCGATCTCTGCATAACGTTCCCGGTCAAAATTGATCAGCGAATCAAAGACATCCGGCTTGCTGACCATCCCGATATAGATATCCCCATGACGGGCAAAATACCGCCAGCTGTTCACCCACATCCGGTCAATATCAATATGCGCAGTCGGATTGAGCAGTTCGATCACGATGTTCCCGCTGAAACGCTGCACATCGGCCGGCCGCCGGACCAATACCCGGTTGACGTAAGGCACGTCGGCAGCGATGACAAACGGTTTCTCATTCTCATCTGCGTCATACAAATTGGCTTTACCATAGACAAAATACTCTTCCTCGACATACCCGTTCTCGGCAAAATGGCATTTTTCTGCCGCACGGGCAAAAGGATGAGAGTTTTCTGTTGTCGGGACGAGACGCACCTTTTCAACCATAACATATCAGCCTTTCTTTATAAAAATTTATATAAATATTTTAAATCATTTTTATCTATCTGTCAAGGATTGATTGTCTGCTGAAAAAATTTTTGTATCAATAGCCAGTCTCATGAAAGAATAATTGGATAATTCACACAGCAAAAGGGTTCTTTCCGACCTCAATCGTCAAAAAAGAACCCTTTATCCATTCATATGTATTTTTTAGTTATAGTTTTCCAGCCAGCCGATCACCGCGCCGAGGTCGGGCAGCACTGCATCTGCCGCTTCGATCATCTGCGCATCCGGCTGAATCAGGTCAGGAACCAGCAGGCCGGTCATCCCGGCCGCATGCACGCTCAAAATTCCATTGCGGGAATCTTCCAGCCCGATACATTCCTCCGGCTTCACCTCCAGCAGCCGGGCAGCTGTCAGGTAAATATCCGGGTCAGGCTTGCTACGCCTGACCATATCCCCGCAGACCAGCTGATCAAAATAGCACCGCAGGCCGGCCATTTCCAGATTGCGCTCGGCAATCGACCGGTCTGAGGAAGTCGCCATCGCAATCTTCCGCCCGGTATCCCGCAGGTATCTGAGCAGTTCATGCAGCCCCTTTTTGCAGGGCATCCCATGTTCCTGATACCACGCCTGCTGAATCGGCGCCGCCAACTCCAGCACCCGGTCAAGAGTCAGCGCTTCGCCGAAAAACTCCCGGAAAATCTCCCGGCAATGTTCTTTATTACAGCCGAGACAGCGTTCATTGACCGCGTCGAGATTCCCAAAGCCGAGCGCTTCCCCGACCTGGTTCCACGCATCCCGTCCGACCCGCTCGGTATCAAACATCAGTCCATCCATATCAAAAACAGCGGCTTTTATCATTTTATGCCTCCACACTCATACACCAAGCAGCCTGCCCAGCTGCTGCACATCATCTGCAACTGCCAATGCGCCGCCCTTCACCAGTTCCTCCCGGCTGCCAAATCCATAAGCGACCCCAATTGCCGGCAGCCCGACTGCGGCTGCTCCTTCCATATCAAACCGGGCATCGCCGACCATCACTGCATCCCCTGTCACTTTACCGGTGTCCAGGATATACCGCAGAACTGACTCTTTTGTATCCCTGCTGCCGTCCATCACCGCACCGCCGATCAGATCAAAACATTCGGTCAGCCCAAAGTGGTCGAGAATTTCTCCGGCAAAGTTTTCCGGCTTGGATGTCGCAAGAATTACCGTCCGTCCCATCCGGTGCAGCTTTTCCAACAACTCTTTGATTCCCGGATACAGCGTACATTCAAACTTTCCAACCGGTGCATAACGTTCCCGGTAAAGGGAAGTCGCACGGTCCGCCTCCTCCGGTGTCATCCCGAAATACTCCTGAAAAGACTGGCGCAGCGGCGGGCCGATAAACCGCAGCAGCGACTCACGCTCATATTCATGAATCCCGCACTTTTCCAGCGCATATTCCACCGAACGGATGATCCCCTCCTCCGAATTGGTAATGGTTCCGTCCAGGTCAAAAAGGATGGTTGAATACATGTTTTCCCTCCGTATACAGCAAACGGCGGGAAGCCGCCGCGTCTACTGCGCTGGCTCCCCGCCAAATTATTGATTAGATTCTGCCTTTTTTCGCAAGATCGTTCATTGCGTCTTTTCTGGACAGGTTGATGCGGCCCTGGTCGTCGATTTCGGTTACCTTGACGTAAACCTCATCGCCCGGCTGCACAACATCTTCGACCTTGTCGACACGGTAGTTTTCCAGCTTGGAAATGTGGACAAGCCCTTCCTTGCCGGGAGCAATCTCAACGAATGCGCCAAAGTTCATCAGTCTGGTGACTTTGCCTTTATAGATTGCGCCAACTTCCGGGTCTTTGACAATCGTTTCGATGATATAGCCTGCACGATCGACATTATCCTGATCCTGACCAAGGATAAATAC
>DVLN01000133.1 GCA_018715465.1 Candidatus Faecivivens stercorigallinarum
ATTTAAAAAATAAAAAGCACCTGTATACTCGAAGACGTTGAAAGGAGTGAAGTTCATCAGAATGGACAAAATCACGTTAAAAGGCATTACCAAAGCCTACGGCAAGAACCCGCCGGTAATTGAAAATCTGAACCTCGACATTAAAGACGGCAGCTTCACCGTGCTGCTGGGGCCGTCTGGATGCGGCAAATCAACGGTGCTGAGAATGATCGCAGGACTTGAAAAAACAACCGAAGGCGACGTCCTGATCGACGGCGTCAGTGTTCGGGACGTCGAACCGGGCGACCGGAACATCGCAATGGTATTTCAAAATTACGCCCTCTATCCCACAATGACCGTCCGTGACAACATCGAATTCGGACTCAAAAACATGAAGGTTCCCAAAGAAGAACGCAAAGCACGTATCGCGGAGATCGCAGAGATGGTCGGTCTGACCGAATACCTCGACCGCAAACCTGCAAATCTGTCGGGAGGCCAGCGGCAGCGTGTCGCGCTGGCACGGGCAATCGTCAAAAAGCCCGCAGTATTTTTGATGGATGAGCCGCTCTCCAACCTGGATGCAAAGCTGCGTACCCAGATCCGCACCGACCTGATCGAGCTGCACCAGAAACTGAAAACGACCTTCGTCTACGTTACCCATGACCAGATTGAAGCCATGAGCATGGGAACGGATATTGTCCTGCTTGACCACGGAAAGATTCAGCAGCATGATTCTCCCGACCAGCTCTACGCCAACCCTTCAAACGTCTTTACCGCCCGGTTTATTGGATCGCCTCCGATGAACATTCTCCCCTCTGAAGCAGCTGGCGGCAGACTGGAAGAAAACATCGTCAAGATCGGGTTCCGCCCGGAAAAAGCACACCTGATCAACGCCGACCAAACAGCCGGACCCGATACAATCGTCATCGACGGCGATGTAGTCGCCCGCGAAATGCTGGGCGACCAGGTACTGTACAAACTCCGCACTCCTTATGGCAATATCTCGGTCAAGGACTTCGGCGACAGCCAGTTCACCTACGGCAGCCATAAAGTCGCAATTGCAATCAAAGATACTGCCTGCTTTGACGCGCAGGAAAAACTGCGCGGCTTCGGACTGGAAAAGGAGTGAGTCGGGTGCTGCGAATGGAAAAAATCGCGTCGGGAGCCCGGATTCATCCGGCTGCACAGACGCAGCTGCAAAAGAAAAGCCTTTTTTCCAAAATTCTGACCGCCATGCGGCCTTATCTGATGGTTGCGCCGGCGATGGCGGTATTCGGAGTATTTATCCTCTATCCGATCTTTTATATGATCTACCTCAGCTTCTTTGACTGGAACCTGATCGGTGAGATGAAATACATTGGACTGGAAAATTACACCGATATGCTGTCAGACAAGGACTTCTGGCAGGTATTGGGCAACTCGGTTTACTACATGGTGATGGTTGTCATCTTTCAGATGATCCTCTCACTGCTGCTGGCAGCCTACCTCAACCGCAATACCCGTGTCAACCGGATTTTGCAGAGCATTGCCTTTACCCCGTATATCACCTCGATGGTATCGGTCGCCTTTATCTGGATGTGGCTGATGGACAGCGACTATGGCCTGCTCAACTATCTGCTCAGTCTGATCGGTCTCGGGCCGGTCGGCTGGCTGTCCGACCCCAAGGTTGCGATGAATTCGCTGGTACTGGTCTCGGTCTGGAAAGGTCTCGGGTACAACACCATCATTATCATCTCAGCAATGCAGTCGGTACCCGGCTATCTGTACGAAGCCGCCGCACTGGACAAGACCCCGAGATGGAAGGCCTTCTGGAAGATCACCCTGCCGATGATCTCCCCCACCCTCTTTTTCCTTGCGCTGATGAACATTATTGCGGCGCTCAAGGTCTTTGAAACGGTCAACATCATGACCCAGGGCGGGCCGATGAACTCAACCAACACACTGGTCTATAACATCTACCAGTATGGTTTTGATTACTTCAAGATCGGATACGCTTCGGCACTTGGTGTTGCGCTGATGGTTGTAATCGGTTTCTTCACGCTGATCTACTTCCGCGTACTCAGTAAACGGGTCTACTACAATTGATCCGGCAGAAAGGATATGCACATGACTTCAATACATAACGGGCTGCACCCGATACGGGTCAAACCGGCCAGACTGGTCGGAACCATTCTCCGCTGGTGCCTCAATGCCTTTATCGCACTACTTTTCTTCATCCCGTTTTACTGGATGTTCATTACCTCGGTCAAAACGCTCGGACAGACGCTGATCACCCCGCCGACCTTCTGGACCTGGGACCCGCAGTGGAACAACTTTTCGGTTGTCTTTCAGAAGGTGGATATCTGGGGAATGCTCGGCAACTCGCTGATCGTAACAGCGGGAACGCTGATCTGCCAGTGTCTGACCGTCATCCCGGCCGCCTATGCCTTCGCCCGCTACCAGTTTAAGGGAGCAAAGGTGCTGTTCGGCATTACGCTGGCGACTATGATGATCCCCTCCCAGCTGATCTTCCTGCCGGTCTACCTGATGTTCAGCAGATGGGGGATGATCAACACCTACTGGTCGCTGATTCTCCCCTCTGCTTCCAGCGCATTTGCCATCTTTATGCTCCGTCAGACCTTCAAACAGGTTTCGGAAGAACTGCTGGAAGCGGCGCGGCTGGATAAGGCAGGCGAGCTGAAAATCATCACCAAGATTATGCTGCCGCTGGCCCGTCCGACCGTCGTCACCCTCGCGATGCTGACCTTTATCAGCATCTGGAACGACTACTTCTGGCCACTGGTCATGACAACCAAGGCGGACGTCCGCACCCTCCCGGTCGGTATTGCTTCGCTGAGAATGACTGAAAGCGGCGTCAATTACCAGATTATGATGGCCGGCAACGTCATTCTGGTCATCCCGGTACTGGTTGTCTTCTTCTTCGCACAGAAACAGATCATCAAAGCATTCACCTATACCGGTGTCAAATAATCCGTTATCCGATCTGTAAACTCAGGTCTGTATAAAACGCATACCTAAAACAAATACATACAGAAAATCTATGGTATGCGGCTACATGAAAGGAAAGGTAATCCCAATGAAAAAATTTGCATCTCTCTGCCTGATCGCCGCCATGATGGTCTCGATGAGCTCCTGCGCTTCCGAAAGCGGTTCCGCCGCTGCCGGTTCAACTTCTGGCAACTCCTCTTCTTCCTCCGCTGCTTCTGAGACGGAAAGCACTGCTTCTTCCGGCAGCGGCGATACCATCGAGCTGACCTACTGGTACGCATGGACCGACAAGATCCAGGAAAACAACGAAAACCTCGTCGCTCAGTTTAACGAAACCGTCGGCGCTGAAAAAGGCATCCATGTCACCGCTGAATATCAGGGTACCTATGACGACGTCCATCAGAAATTACAGGCCGCCTATGTTGCAGGCGATACCCCCGACGTCACCGTCATGGAGATCGGTTCGGTCGGTACCTTTGCAAGAAACGGCGTACTCCAGCCGCTGGATGAATACTTTGAGCGGGACAACATCGACACCAGCGACTTTTTCGAAGGTCTGATGATCAACTGTGAGGTGGACGGCAGCTACTATGGCCTTCCCTACCTGCGCTCCACCCCCATCCTGTACATGAACACCACTCTGCTGGAACAGGCAGGCCTCGATACCGCCGGTCCTGCAAACTGGGACGAACTGGCTGATTACTGCCGCACGGTCAAGGAAAAGACCGGCGCTTACGGCCTGTCGATGTACAGCTACGTCTGGACATTTGAAGCCTTCCTGATGGAGCAGGGAACCTCCGTCCTCAACGAAGGTGAAACCGCCTGCAACATTGATTCGGATGAATGCCGCTATGTCATGCAGTTTTTCCAGGACCTGATCAACGAAGGGGTTGTCCGCTGTGTAGCCGGTGAGGACTCCAGCAAGGTCGATACCGACTATATCAACCAGAATACCGCCATGTGGATGACCTCCACCGCAAACCTGACCAGCGTCCTGTCGGTTGCCGATGAAAACGGCTTTGAAGTCAACACCTGCTACATCCCCGCAGGCGAGACCTACGGCGTACCCACCGGCGGCTGCAACCTGATCATGCCCTCCAGCCTGACCGACGAACACAAGGACGCTGCATGGGAGTTCATCAAGTGGATGACCGCGACTGACCAGTCTGCCTACGCTTCCGCTTATACCGGATATGTTCCCAACTCCAAGAGCGCTGCCGCAACCGAAACCATTACCAGCCTGTGGGAGACTACTCCTCAGTTCAAGGTCGCGCTTGACCAGCTGGAACTCTACGGACAGGGCCGTCCCAAGACCACCGCTTATGCCCAGATCGAGGACGAACTGGTCGCGATGATGGACGCCTGCTGGGTCAATGGAGCTGACGTGGATTCGACTGTCGCCGAGACCGCAGCCACCATTAACGAACTGCTGGCTGACGCCAACTGACCGGTAAAAATATGAACATCGAAGGGGCGGCGACCAGCTGCCCTTTCGCCATAGAAAGACAGATCATCAACAAACAGACCATCAGACAGATGCAATATTACAAGGAGCCTTACCATGAAACATAAACTGGTTGTTATTTCGCTGGACGCACTTCAAACCGATGACCTCCCGCTGCTGGAGTCCCTCCCCTACGCCTCTCAGTGGATGAAAAATGCCTGCATCGCACGCAATGTCCATGAAATCTACCCGACCCTGACCTATCCGATTCACACCACGCTGATCACCGGCGTATACCCTGAGACCCACGGCATTATCCACAACCAGAAAGCATCCCTGACCCCGGATGAACCGGACTTTTCGCTGATGGGCTCCGACTGGTACTGGCAGAAGGAGCATATCCAGGTCCCGACCCTCGCAGACGCAGTCTTTGCCGACGGCAGAACAGTCGCCAGTGTCAACTGGCCGGTTACTGCCGGTGAAAAGAGGGGCTTTAACTGTCCTGAGATCTGGCCAGTCAAGGCTTTGCAGGAAGACCCACGCGAAGTTTACCGCACGACTGCTTCCGACAATGTCTATGACCGTTACTATGACCGTTATATCGCGCACTACAACTGGAAAAACAACGACGACCTGCTGACCTATGGCGGCGAAATCGCCATCGACATGATCGAGAAGGAAAAACCTGACCTGATGCTTTACCATGCAGTCCATCTCGACCATATCCGTCATGTATACGGCGACCATGCCCCCGAAACCGAAGACTGCCTCAAGACACTGGATATCCTGGTCCACCGGATTATCGAAGCTACCAAACGCGCAGGCACCTATGAAGACACCAACTTTGTTATCCTCGGCGACCATGGACAGATCGACATTGATCGTGTATTCTACCTGAACAACGCCCTGCGGGATGCCGGGCTGATTCAGGTGGATGAAAACGGCATTCCCGTCTCGTACGATGCCTACGCATTCTCTGCAGGCTTTTCGACCCATGTTTACCTGCGCGATCCGTCTGACCCAGAGCTGGCTGACAAGGTGGGTGCCATCTTAAACGGCCTGCACAAGGCTTTCCCGCAGTATATCGAACGGGTCTACACCAAACAGCAGGCAACCGAACTGGAACATCTGACCGGTGGATTCTCCTTTGTACTGGAAGGAACCGAAGGTACCATCCTCCAGAGTGAAGTCAACGACGGACCCTATGTCCGCATCAAGACCGACCCGAACTTCAAGGGGTACGGTGCAATGCACGGCCATCATCCCGATAAGGGCCCGAAACCTCCGTTCATTGCCTTTGGCCCTGATGTCAAAGAAGGCGTACAGCTGGACGGTGTATCCATGCTCGACCTCTGCCCGACGATGGCAGCACTGGCTGGTGTACAGATGGAAGGTATGGTCGGCAAATCGCTGCCCTTCTTGAAATAACCGGACAGAGAAAGGAACCAGACAGATGGATTTTTCAAATATTTACCTGTTTTCGGATATCGACGGAACGCTTGGGGTGGCAGGCGTCGGAATTCCAGTCCGTAACTATGACGCCATCCGCCGGTTTGTCCGCAAAGGCGGCCACTTCGGGCTCTGTACCGGACGTTGGGTTACCGACATCACCCATTTTGTCCGTGGTCTGCCGGTCAATCTCCCCTGCATTATCAACAATGGTGCGGCAGTATGTGAACTTCCCTCCGGCAAAATTCTTTCCAGCATCCCACTTCCTGCACAGGCAATGAACTATGCCCGGGAAATCGCCGCACTTGACCCCTGTATTCAGGTCATCGGCGTCAATGAAAGCGGTTATTACTGTCTGTCCGATAGGTCAGACGAAAAGGAAGCCCACCTCATCCGGGAACGGTTCCCGGTTATAAGCTGGGATACATTTGAAGGGCCGTTTTTGAAGTTTTTGTTCAGCTGTCCGTCGGAACAGAGTGAACAGCTTCTCAGCCGTGCGCGGGGATTGGGCCACAAGGATGTCTGCTATACCTGGTCGGGCATGTCATTTGAAATGATTCCCGCCGGCATCAACAAAGGCACCGGACTGCTCAGCCTCTGTGCCGCCCGGCATATCCCGCGGGAAAATACCGTATTCATCGGCGACAGCTATAACGATCGTGAGATGTTCATGACAGCAGGTTTCCCGGTCTGCGTCGCCGGAACCCCCAAAGACCTGGCCGGGCTGTGCCGGATGCAGGTCGGTGAATGCCTTTCCGGCGCGGTCGCTGATCTAATCGAATGGCTGGAAGCACATCCCGAACAACTTGGTGCACGCAGGCTCAAAAGCTGGGGCGCAGACTAATGTCCAATTAAATCAATACTAATAAGAATAAGACTGATCTGAGTGATACTGATCCATCTATCTATCCGGCGGTACGACCTCCGGAAGATAGACCGCCTACGGCGGCTGATACGATGGATACGATACGAGCCTATCGGGAGA